>OMQO01000141.1 GCA_900313275.1 uncultured Bacteroidales bacterium | reverse complement strand
ATCAGTGCCCGGATCGACACTTCCGGAGCTGTCGGCCCACTGGCTTGGGACGGGCTCAGGACCGATGAAGCCGTACTGAAAGAGATTCCGCTACAGTTCAAGTACAACCCGGGAGACACCATCTACACCAGTGGTTATTCGGCGATATTCCCTCCGGACATCCCCCTTGGGGTAGCCGGAGACGCAAAGGTGATCAACGGAGCCACTAACGAGATCAGGGTCAAGTTGTTCCAGGATCACAGCGCCCTGCGATACGTCACCATAATAGAGAACACCCGGATCCGGGAAATCGAGGAGATCGAGAGCGCTGACAAGAAAAAAGAGGAGGTCAAGCGATGAGGAACACTTTCACGGTGACATACATCCTGATGGTGGTGGCTCAGATGCTGCTGACCAATTACTTCCACTTCTCACCGCTCTGCATGGTCACCATCATTCCGGTCCTTGTGCTTTGCATCCCGACTAAGGTCGATACTCTCTGGGCCATGGTCATCGCCTTCGCCACCGGACTCGCGGTTGACTTGTTCGTGGAAGGAGCGCTGGGACTCAACGCTTTGTCCGCCGTGCCGGTCGCCTTTGTCAGGAAGAGTTTGGTAGAAATGATATTCGGGCTGGAACCATTTGAGCATAAGGAGAATATCTCCGCAAGGAAATATGGTTTCGCAAGGGTTTCCTTCGCTATGATCACCGCCACCGCCTTGTTCCTGGCGATCTATATCACAGCCGACTGCGCTGGGACCCGTCCATTCTGGTTCATGGCCTCGAAGTTCGGATTGTCCCTTGCCGCCAGCTACATTGTCTCTGCCCTTCTGGTCAATCTTTTGAGCTATGACGACAGAAGGTAACAACCGCGGCCGGGTGCTGCTCATAGGCCTGCTCGTCGTAGCCGCTATCCTCCTGGGTAAGTTGTTCTACATCCAGATCATCGACGACAAGTACAAGATCGACGCTTCGAACAACTCGATGGTTTACGACATCATCTATCCCACCAGGGGGATCATTTATGACCGAAACGGGAAGATAATCGTAAGTAACAAAGTTACTTACGACATCCTCGTCACCCCAAGGGAAGTGACTCCTTTCGACACTCTTCTGCTCGCTTCAGTCCTTGAGACCACTCCTGATTTCATCAGGGACAAGATGAATGAATACGAGAGGAACAAGAAGAAGATCGGCTACCAAAGCATGGTCATGCTCAAGCAGGTCAAGCCCGAGACCTACATGAAGTTCGCGGAGATCCAATACAACTTCCCAGGATTCAGAGGGCAGGTCAGAAGCATCCGCGACTACCCTGTCAACGCCGGCGGCAACCTGCTCGGTTACGTCTCTGAGGTGGACCAGAAATACATTGAGAACCACCCCGGGGAATATCGCCCGGGAGACTATGCGGGCAAGACCGGAATCGAGGCCGCGAGGGAAAAGGATCTACGAGGAGAAAAAGGCTACCACATCTATCTCCGCAATTCCCGCAACCAGATCGAACGGCGCTACAAAGATGGCGAGATGGACAAGGAAGCCGTGCCTGGTCACGACATTGTCACCACGATAGACGCTGATTTACAGCAATATGGGCAGGAATTGATGCGCAACAAAGTCGGCAGCCTTGTGGCGATAGAGCCGAACACAGGCGAGATCCTTTCGCTGGTTTCAAGCCCGGGTGTGGATGTCAGCATGCTCGCCGACATAAGCCAGCACTACAACGAGATCATCAAGGACCCCCACAAGCCGATGTTCAACAGGGCTGTTCAGGCGCCCTATCCACCTGGTTCAGTGTTCAAACTCGTCAACGGACTCATAGGCTTGCAGGAAGGCACCCTCACTCTGGACATGGCCTATCCCTGCTACCAAGGCTACCATTTCGGAAGCCACAAGCTGGGCTGCCACAACCACAGGTCCCCTCTCCGGCTGGAAGAGGCTATCATGATGTCCTGCAACGGTTTCTTCTGCTATGTCTTGAGGAATATCCTGGAAAACAAGAAGTACAAGAACATCGACGAGGCCCTCGACAAATGGAACGAATACGTGCAGAGTTTCGGTTTCGGGCATAAGCTGGGCAGCGACTTCCCTTCCGAGCTTGGCGGCACCCTGCCGACCTCTAAGCTTTACAACAAGCGATACGGAAAGGGCGGGTGGAAGTTCACCACCATCATCTCGATCTCGATCGGGCAAGGAGAAGTCGGAGTGACGCCCCTCCAGATCGCCAACCTGGCCGCCATCATGGCTAACCGCGGATGGTACAAGATTCCTCACATCGTCAAGGCATCAGAAGGCGTCGAGATTGATCCGAAATACAACGAGAGGCAATACACGATGGTCGATACTACCCACTTTCAAAAGGCTGTTAAAGGCATGTGGAGAGCTGTGAACAACGGCCCTGGAACCGGCTGCACCGCTTGGGTCGCGGAGGTCAAGGGGCTGGACATATGCGGCAAGACCGGTACGGCCCAAAACCCTCGAGGCGCCGACAACTCAGTGTTCATCTGTTTCGCACCTATGGATGACCCGAAGATTGCCGTGGCCGCTTATGTCGAGAACGCCGGATTCGGGGCGACATGGGCGGCTCCTATAGCTTCCCTGCTCATAGAGAAGTACTTACGAGGTGAGACTTCCCGACCCGATCTTGAGAACCGCATCATGCAAGGGGACTTGATGTCAAGGGTAAAGACTTATTGATTGAAGAAAAGCGATGGGCAACTTCTCCGACAGAGGCGTCAAGCAATCGATTGACTGGAAGCTGGTTATCTCCTACCTGCTTCTGATTCTCATCGGCTGGGTCAACATCTACGCCTCCATCCATTCGTCGGAGCCCTCCAGCATATTCGACTTCAATGTACGCAGCGGAAAGCAGTTCGTGTGGATTCTTACCGCGTTAGCACTTGCCGCCATCATCCTGTTCGCGGTGAATCCCCGCTTCTGGGAAAGCGCCTCGATACCCTTGTACCTATTCGTGCTCGTCCTGTTAGTCGTGGTGATATTCGTGTCGAATGATGTCAAGGGTTCGCACTCATGGTTTGAGTTCGGGCCGGTGAAGTTTCAACCAGCGGAAATCTCTAAAATCACCACGTCCTTGCTACTGGCGTCCCTGATGAGCCAGACCAACTATAAAATCACGAGGCTCAAGGACTTCCTGATGACCGCTTTGATTATCGGAGTGCCGATGCTCACTATCCTGGCTGAAAGTGAGACCGGCTCCGCACTGGTCTATGTAGGCTTCCTTTTCGTAATGTACCGCGAAGGATTCTCCGGATGGTGGCTGTTCAGCATCATCATGGCTGTAATCCTCTTCATCCTGACACTGACCGCCTCGCCATATGTCTCTTTGCTGGTTCTCTTGGGCATGATCGGGCTGATCGCGATCATCAACTCCGGTAAGATAGGAGTTTGGGGATGGATCAATATTGGAGTCTTGTTGTTGCTCTGCCTGCTGCCGTGGGTCTTCAGCAAGACAATCAAGGAAGGTGCCTTCATGGAACGGGTCAAGCCACTGTACATCCTGTTGGGATTATGCGTGTGCTCCGCCGGATTGATGATATTCAGGGGTTACAGGGAGCGCAAACGACACCTGTCCATAGGAGCGATAGGACTTCTGGCCGGAATAGCCCTTGTGTTCTCCACGGAGTTCATATTCAATAACATACTCCAAGACCACCAGCGGAAAAGGATAGAGGTCCTTTTGGGAATGAAGGAAGACCCGGCGGGCGTTGGCTACAATGTCAACCAAAGCATGATAGCCATCGGATCAGGAGGCCTCAAAGGCAAGGGATTCCTCGGAGGTACGCAGACAACTTTCGGCTTTGTCCCGGAGCAGAGCACCGACTTCATCTTCTGCACAGTGGGCGAGGAATGGGGGTTCTTGGGCTGCCTTGTAGTGATATTCCTGTATGTGTTCATGATATGGCGGATAGTTGTTGACGCCGACAAGAGCCGGGAATCTTTCACCCGGATCTACGGCTATTGTGTCGCCTCCTGCATATTCATGCACCTGTTCATCAACATCGGAATGACGATCGGACTGATGCCGGTGATCGGCATCCCGCTGCCGCTCCTGAGCTACGGAGGCTCCTCCCTTTGGGCCTTTACAATATTGATATTCATATTCATAGCCCTCTACCGGCAAGAAAAGAAATACTATTAACCAATGATGATGAAAAGAACTCTGACCACATTGCTTGCGGCCATGATTGGAGCCGCCCTATTCGGACAAGTCAAAGTCGCGGTCCACGAGAACGCCACCGACCAACCGGTGATCCCGAAAGAAATCTACGGCCAGTTCGCCGAACACCTCGGCAGGTGCATCTACGATGGTATCTGGGTAGGGAAAGACTCCCCCATCCCGAACATCGACGGCTATAGGAAAGACCTCGTGGAGGCCATCAAGGAACTCAAAGTCCCGGTGCTCCGCTGGCCTGGAGGCTGCTTCGCTGACGAGTATCATTGGAGAGACGGAATCGGCCCCCAGTCTGAGAGGCCGAAGATGATCAATTCCAACTGGGGCGGCACGGTGGAAGACAACTCCTTCGGCACCCATGAGTTCCTCAACTTCTGCGAGATGCTCGGAATCGAGCCTTACATATCCGGCAACGTAGGTTCCGGCACCGTCGAAGAACTGGCCAAATGGGTTGAATATATGACCGCCAAGGGCGGAACCATGGCCGATCTAAGAGCCAAAAACGGCCGTAAGGAGCCTTGGAATGTGAAATACCTCGGAGTCGGCAACGAGAACTGGGGATGCGGAGGCAACATGACTCCGGAGTTTTATTCTGACCAATATAAGAGATATGCGACCTACTGCCGCAACTACGACGGCAACCGCCTCTACAAAGTCGCCAGCGGGGCTTCAGACTACGACTACAACTGGACGAAAGTCCTTATGAGGAATGTCCGCAGGGACATTTCCGGGTTGTCGCTCCACTACTACACCGGAGGCCACAGCACTGCTCTCGATTTCGGCGAGGACGAGTATTACAATATGCTCGGCAAAGCCGTGGAGGTGGACGAAGTCTTGAGAAACCACGAGGCTATCATGGATCTCTATGATCCCGAACGCAAGATAGACCTTCTCCTAGACGAATGGGGCACCTGGTTCCGTGTCGAGCCTGGCACCAATCCCGGACACCTTTTCCAGCAAAGCTCAATGAGGGACGCGATGGTAGCGGCGATGTCCCTGAACATATTCCACAAGCACACCGCCCGCCTGAAAATGACAAACATCGCCCAGATGGTCAATGTCTTGCAGGCCATGATCCTCACGAAAGGCTCGGAGATCGTCCTGACTCCGACCTATCACGTGTTCAGGATGTTCAATGTCCACCAAGATGCCATCAGCGTGCCTGTGGACGTTCCAGACGACTCCCAAGTCTCCCCTTCCGGGAGGATTTATCCCGAACTGAGCGTCAGCGCCTCAAAGTCGGACGCCATCCATGTGTCTCTGGCCAATCCTTCAGTGACGAAACCCAAGACCGTGGAACTAGAGTTCGATGCCTTGAAACCCTCATCTGTCACCGGAGAGATCCTGGTAGGCAAAGGCAAAGGCATAGAGGCGGTCAAGTCCCACAATGACTTCGGTGGCAAGACCGAGATCGCTCCCGCCGCCTTCAAGGACTTCAAAACCTCCGGACGAACCGTCAAGGTCACCCTGCCTCCGGCGTCAGTGGTCGTGCTGGAGATCAAATAGAGAGTTGAATCAAAGTTGTTTGAGCGCCCTGGCCAACTGGTCAGGGCAACTTGTTCCACGAGCCTTGCAATCAATGCCTTCCAGGAGGCCGATCACATCTTCGACCTTTCTGCCAACGCATAGCGCCGCCACTCCCTGGGTGTTGCCATTGCACCCTTTCGTGTA
>OMQO01000192.1 GCA_900313275.1 uncultured Bacteroidales bacterium | reverse complement strand
GTGCTTTTCAAAACATTTTCCGTCCTGGCAGACCCAGATGATCTTGCAGGACATATGGTCCGGGATCACGGGCTCCGGTGCGTAACCGTCCGTCAGGATGACCAGGCCGTCGTATCCGTTTTCGTGGGCGTACTCGACCGGTTCCTGGAAGCTGGTCCCGCCCCGTCCGACGGCCAGGGTGTCCCGGACCACTTTCTTCAGGCTTAACAGGGTGCTTCTTCTGGTGGGGAGTTATCTCTGCCTGCTTCTTCCATTTATCCGGATCCGGCCGACAAATGTTGTTGTGGTCGATCCTGTCTGGGTTTTCGGATGGGCATCCCCAGATAAAGGATTAGCCGATAAGGCATTTCAATCCACCTTCCCGTGGAAAGAAATCTTGTTGGCGATTTACATTTTGGGAGCGATCGCGACACTGACTCTTTATCTTGTGTCCACCAGTAAGATGCGGCGCCTGATCCGGAAAGGGGAACATACCAAGAGAGATGGCTTCCGTCTGGTGTTGCTGGAAGAGAATATTCCTTCATTCAGTTGGGGACGGACAGTGGTGATTAGCCTGAAGGACCTGAAAGAGAATCCAGCCATATTCACGCATGAGCTTATGCACGTAAAGTGCCGGCACTCGCTGGACCTTATCTTCTTCCTGACGATTCAACTGCTCTTCTGGTGGAATCCGCTGGTCTGGATCGCTCGGGAGGAATTACGCCTTCTTCATGAATATGAAGCCGATGAGCGAGTTATTCAAAATGGCATCGAAGCTACTCAATATCAATTACTTCTCGTGCGTAAAGCAGTGGGGGAGCATCGATTCTCGATGGCCAGTGGATTCCAGCATGCAAAACTAAAGAGCCGCATCGATATGATGCTTAAACCGGCGTCTTCCCGATGGATTCGTTGGTCTTATCTGGCCATTCTCCCTGTGTTGGCCGCTTTCATGTTGGCTTGCAATCCTGCCATGGAATCCGATGAAATCGAGCCGGATCCTGAGTTGATCCCTTTCCGGCTGGCGGAACGGAAACCGGCTTTTGACGGGGGTGATGCCAATGAATTCTCCAAATGGGTGAATTCGCGGCTCGTTTACCCTAAAACGGCTAAATCCGAAGGAATACAAGGTCGTGTGACCTTGCAATTTACTGTTGGGACTGATGGAGTGGTCCGGGATGTTGTCGTGCTTAAAGGAGTAAGAAAAGATTTGGATGCGGAGGCGTTACGTGTGGTCTCCGCTTCTCCCAAGTGGGAACCTGGCATGCAACACGGCCGCACAGTCCCAGTCACTTATGTCTTCCCGGTTATTTTCCAACTAAGATGAAAAGATTATTATTCATATTGTTAGGGGCAATGGCCTGCTCGCAATTTTGGGCTCAGACCACCCATCGCGATTCAGTACTGGCCGAAGCGAGGTATTTGAAGAATATCTACCGTACCGATGATGCGATCGAGAAGCTATCGGCATTGGTCCAACCCGGGGCGATGGATGAAGGTGTCCTTGCTGAACTTGCCGACTGCCATTTCCAGAACGGGGCCTATGAGGATGCCTTCGGAACCTATTTTATGCTGTCTTCATTAGCCCAGGACAACATCCTTTACAAGATCCGTATGATGCAGGCCTCGTATCGGATGAAGGACTATCCTCTGAGTATCCAGGCCGGGCAGGCGGTACTTCAAAGAGACTCCATTCCTGCTGTTATCAGCTTCGTGGGTGACGCTTTCAAACAAATGGCGAAGCCTGATTCTGCTTTATGGTACTATCGGAAGTCATTGGCTCTTAAGCCGATGAACGAGTCGGTCCTGTCCAAGGCGATGGGCATCCTTCTCGATTCCGAAAACTATGATGGGGCGATAGCTCTTAGCGAACCCTTCCTCACCGAAGACCCTGACAACATGACGATCGCTCCTCTGCAAGGTGTCGCATATTTCCGTAAGGGTGAATATGAGAATTCTATCCATTACTATTTGGGACAAAGCAGCTGGCACGATCTGGTGATTTACAAAGCGGAGCAAGAACTCGTTGCCGCCTGGCAGATAGACTCCAGTGACGTGGGATTGGCTTATGCTATCGCCGCGGTAAAGGCGGAAGCTTTCCGAAGTTTTGATAAGGAGGTTAGACCATGGCTGGACAAGGCTCTTAAAATGCTTGAGCCGGATCCTGCCATGATGTCTCGGATTCATCAGCAATATGGACTCGGATACTACAAAAAACAGAATTCCTGGGACAACGCTATCGAGCATTACAAGGAAGCCTACCGGTACAACCCAAAGTTCATCTCGGCCCTCTCCACCATCGCCTATTGCTACCAGATGAAGAAAGATTACAAGCAGGCCATGGAATGGTATGAAAAGTACCTTAAGGTCGCAAGTCCCGGCTCGAAGGGCTACGAGTTCGCCGTTGACAATGTGAAATACCTTAAAGGAGAACTGTTTATGGAAGATAAATTATGAAAAGACTCATATCCACTTTATCCCTTTTCTTTCTCCTTTGTATAGGATCTGAGGCTCAGGTTTTCATAATCAATGACAACCTGACTTCCGGGCGGATGTCCAAAGTCACCGGCGCGGTCGTGGACTCGCTTACCAACGAGCCGGTAGCTTTCGCATCCTTTTATGTGATTCCCGCTAAAGACACCACTATCAGCAACTTCACCCTCACTGACGCGGAAGGGAAGGCTAAGCTGGAAGATGTCCCTTACGGCAACTACATATTCAGGGTCGAGATGCTCGGCTACCGGCCATATGTGAAGGAGAAGTACTTCAGGGACAGGGAAGTGGACATGGGAACCATCAAACTCCAGGTCGATGAGAAATACCTTAAGGCTGCGGTGGTGACAGACGTGGGCAACCCTATCGTGGTAAAAAAGGACACGGTCGAGTTCAACGCTTCCTCCTTTCAAGTCGGAACGAACGACATGCTGAAAGACTTGATCAAGAGGATGCCCGGAATGGAGATAACTGAGGACGGGAAGGTCAAGTTCAATGGGGAAGAGATTGATAAACTGACAGTTGGGGGACGAACTTTCTTCTTCGGTGACCAGTCCACGGCGCTGAACAATCTGCCGGCATCCATCGTGGACAAGATCAGGGTGATAGACAGGGAGTCTGAGAGGACCAGAGACACCGGCCTTAAGGACGGGGAGAGGGAAAAAGTGTTGGATGTAGCCTTGAAAAAGGAATATGAGCAAGGTTGGTTCGGCAACGCCGGAATCAAAGGTGGAACAACCATGGCCGGCGGAAAGGACGATCCTCTCAGGGATGACCGGGGACTCCTTTACAGCGGCAATGCGCTTGTCTCGGCATATTCGGAGAAGGATCAGCTAACGATCATTGGTAACGGGATGAACATCACCGATTCAGATGGGCTTGTCTTCGTGGTGGTGAGCGGTGACGGTAGTCGTAGCCGTGCCACGAACATTGGTCAGATCGCTTCCGCCGGGCAGGTCGGACTCAATCTCAACACCTCCAGGATCAAGAACTTCGAAACGACGGTGGGAAGTAATTACAAATATGGAGATTCTCGCTCGGGAAGCAAATCTTTCAGGACCACCTTCCAGGACGGAGGCGATGTGTTCTCCGCCTCGGAGAGCTCCGGCCGTGGCTTCTCCAACTCCCTCTCAGCGGACACTGAGTTCAAGAAGGAGACCGGCAAGGTCAGGGTGAGGATCAATCCGAGGTTCTCTTATTCGAGAGGGGATGATTTATCCTCCTCTATATCAGAAACTTCCCGAGGCGGGAATATTCTTAACAGCACGAGTGGCGACGTTCGTGACATCAGCACATCAAGGTGGGTTCACGACAACAGTTCGATCACCTTCAGGGAGATCGGGGGTAAGGATAACAGGACTTTCTCTGTGGGTCTGAACTGGTCGTATCAGAATGAAGATGGCCAGAGCGCTGAGAACAGCCTGATGAAGATGTCCGGTTCGGAGGAAAGGCGTTCTCTCAAGTATTTGAATGACTCTTGGGAGTCAAGCTTGGGCGGGTCGTTACGCTACTCGGAGCCGATCGGCGAGAAACTGACCTTGTCGGCAGAAGCCTCGTTATCGGGCCTTAACAACCACAGTGTCCGTGACGCGTTCGATGCCGCCGGAAGAAATGACTACTATTCCTCAGAGTCACGCGCCAAGACAGTGAACCAGTCATATGGGCTCACTGCTCAGTACCAATTCTCTAAAGACACTTGGGCGACGATCGGTGCCTCTTCTAACGGTATCCTGAACGCGACCTCTTCCAAGAGTAGGGGAATCGAGGAGACCACAGGCATCGGTGAATGGTACTGGCACTTGACTCCAAGATTGCGTTTCCAGCACAGTTCAGGGATGAACAGATATACTTTCAACGCCAGTGGTTCGAGCCAGCATCCCTATAGCAGTTACATGAGACCGACAATGAGCGTAACCGACCCCTCGCGTCCTACTATCGGTAACATCTACCTCAAGCCATACAGCAACACAAACTATTCCCTGACTATCAGCCGCAACAACAGGACGAGATTCTCTACGCTGATGTTCTACTTATATGGCAGTGCCAGTGGCAACCCGATATCTTACGCCCGTTGGTATGACACTGACGGAATACTCTACTCTGTTCCGGTCAATTCGGAAAAAAGTTCCATAAATGGGAGTGTTTACTCGAGCTACATGACTCCGCTGAATCCTGCTAGGACATGGTTCATTTCAGGAAGTCTGGGTGTAGGCGTGTATAAATCAACAAGTTACCAAGCAAAGGGAGTCCTTCCTGGGATAGATAGGGACAGTTTTGACTATTCATCCTTCATGGAGACATTTTGGGGAAGCGGCGAAGGTGATCTGTTCTATAGCGGCAAGAGCGGTTTCAGCCAAAGCTCGACAAGCACCATTTCTCCTGACGCTAGTCTTACGTTGCGATACAGTTCGGGAGCCTTTTCCGGGAGAGTATATGCGGGAGCATCTGGCAGGATAGCCCGTTATTCTATAAACCCGAATCTGAACATGAACACTATGGACAATTCTTTCGGAGCGGCCGCGAACTACACCACCAAACACGAGTTCGAGTTTGACACAGACCTGTCATATAACTGGTATAAGGGATATTCGGCAGGCTACGGCACTCCCGAGTGGCAGTGGAACGCTGAAATCTCAAAGAATATCAAGGCGTTCAACTTTAGCGTGAAGATCCACGACATCCTCGACCAGACCCGTAATCTGACCCACACGTTTACGGCCAACTACGAGGAAGATACCTACCGGCTGGTGATGGGCAGGTATATCCTGTTCGGGTTCAAGTGGAACTTCGGCAAGATGAATGCATCACATAGCCAAAGGGCACAAAGCGCGGCTATGAGGATGGTTTTCTGATCTGACTGGCAGAGCCTATTTATCGTTGAAACTGTCGAAGATGAACGGGAGGATGTCGTCAACCCGATCAAACTTCCATGCTTTTTCGGTACCGAACATGATGACACTCAGCGGTTTCCCGCCGAGAGTCTGGTATTCGGCCATCACCTGGCGGCATGCTCCGCAAGGTGAGCAGGGGGTAGGGGACACCTGGCGGTTGAAACCACCAACTATAGCCAATGAGACCATCGCTTTACCGGGATAGTTTGAGTTGGCGGCGAACATCGCGGTCCTTTCGGCGCATAGGCCGGAAGGGTAAGCCGCGTTCTCCTGGTTTGATCCACGGACTATGGTCCCGTCTTCAAGCCGGACAGCGGCGCCGACATTGAATCCGGAATAAGGTGCATAGGAGCCCTTGAGCGCTTCAATAGCCTCTTTGACAAGAGCCTGGTCCTGGGGATCCATCTCCTCGATGGATGAGTACTCCTTGTAATCGATGCCAAAAGTGATGGTCTTCATGATTGGTCATTAATTGTATAGCCCTCAAATATAAATATATTTGTTCAAATAATTGACAATTTACTATATTCGCGACTCAAACAATTTGTTTCATTTGTTATATGTACAGGCAGCAAGCTAACCCCGTTTATCTATTCTCGATAGTTTTGGTGGCGGTCATCGGGGGACTGCTCTT
>OMQO01000138.1 GCA_900313275.1 uncultured Bacteroidales bacterium | reverse complement strand
AGATACTCGTCGAACCACTTGGCGGCGGCATCGTAGTCTCCCATACGGAAGTAGCTGTAAGCCAAGTCATAAGGAATAAGTCTTCCTTCAGGTTTGCCATCGAGGGCGGAATTGTTGTACAAGTCTTGGAAGGTCTCCACAGCCTTTTCGAACTGGTCGCTCCGGTAGTAAGACTCGCCCAGCCAATAGCGTGTGAGCTGGTTGAAAGGATCCCGCTTGGGAGCATAGTAACCAGCGGCCTTAAGGAGCGGCACGGCGTCACTCCAAGATCCGTTCTCAATCAACTGGTTGGCGCGAAGATAATTGGCCCTCATGTAATTGGCCTTCTGGTTGTCATCCAGGTTGTCAACATTGGCGTAGGCATCGACGGCCCCCGCGTAGTCGTGGTTATAGAGAGAGGCCAGAGCCATGTAGCTATAAATCTGGTCACCCTTGTCCTTGCCAGGATATTTGGCCATATATTCATCGAAGACCTTGGGATTATTGTTGAGGTCGAACGAGAGTTTGGCGTAATTGAAGTGGGCGTCCTCCTGGATGTCCGGGTTGAATGAACGGGCCGCGGCATCCTTGAAAGACTCCAGCGCCGCCACCTTGTCGCCAGTCTGGATGTAGCTGTAACCCAGCTGGTAATTGGCGATCTGACCGATCGAGTCCGTACGGCTGGACATCCTCGTGAAGTTGTCTATGGCACCCTTGAAGTCACCGTTGGAATAAAGGACTGTGCCGGCATAGAACCAGTCATCCCTGTCCATGTCGAGGCGGCTCTGCTCGATCTTGTCGTAGAACTCCTTGGCCTTTCCGGAATTACCGGTGGCAAGGAAAGACTCCGAGATGATCCTGGCCAGATGGGACTGACGGTCCGCGGGCACCTCATCGTAAAGCTTGACTCCGTTCTTCAGCACATAATCATAGTCCTTCTGCATGAATCGGCACTCCGTCATGTAGTAATTGGATATGTCCGTGAAACGGGCGTCCTTACCAGCCTTCTCGAACCATTCATAGGCATCCTGGAACTTTTTTCGGATGTAATCGATGTAACCCATTGAATAGCGGGAAGGTGCGGTGTAGTCCGAATAAGGCATCTTCTCGCCTTTGGCGAATATCTCCCTTGCCCGGTCCAGATTCCCTTCCTCGAAGAGGGCGTAACCATGCTTGAACATGTATTCCGCGACCTGATCCTTCTCCAGGAGGCCGGAATCAATGGAGTCGAACTCGGAAACCGCTGATTTATAGTCCTCCCGGTCAAAAAGGTTCAGACCGTTGTAAAAGCGGATCTGAGGGATGAGTTTGGAATAGGGATACGCTTTGAGGTACCCTTCAGCAGCGGTCTCGTAGCCTTTCTCCTGAAGACGGACAGCGCAGAGAGTCCGGTAACCCTCCGCCATGACGTCCCCCGTGGAAGAGGCTATCTGGCCGAATAGGGTGCCCGGATATCTTGCGAAAGTTTATAGTCCAAATCTACAAACCACAAATTTACTGAATATACTCAAAAAAAAGAAGTATATTTGTACAATCATGGAAGACAAAGTGACACAAACAACAAAAAACGAGCCGATTGTCTCTTTTAAGGAGGCCGACATCCTCAATGGGGAGAACGTCGTCATCTACGGACTCAACATGGAAGTGCGCAAGGGCGATTTCGTTTACATCGTGGGAAAAGTCGGAACCGGGAAGACCTCCATCATCCGCACGATGATAGCTGAGAATCCCCTCCTGAAAGGCTTCGGTGAAGTCTGCGGATTCAAACTTAACGGACTGAGGGAAAGGGATATTCCCTTCCTGAGAAGGAAAGTCGGTGTCGTCTTCCAAGATTTCCAGCTGCTGATGGACAGGACAGTGGAGGATAATCTGGACTTCGTCCTGAAAGCCACGGGATGGAAAGACAAGAACGCGATGGACAAGCGTATCCGTGAGGTTCTTGAAGATGTCGGGATGGTCCACAAGGCACACAAGATGCCACACCAGCTCTCTGGAGGAGAACAGCAGAGAATCGCTATCGCCAGGTCGCTGCTGAACCGTCCAGAGCTCATCATCGCCGACGAGCCAACCGGCAATCTCGACAATGAGACGGCTGACGGGATCCTGAAGCTTCTGACCGGAATCAACAAGGAAGATGGCACCGCTGTCGTTATGGTGACCCACAACCGGGGAATATTCGAAAAGTATCATGGCAGGGTGTTCGTCTGCAAGGACGAAAGCTGCGTGGAGAATCTCAATGACGAGGTCATCGACCTTTCGCTCACTATCTGAGATGCGCAAGAAGGACAGATATTCCAAAATCCTGGCCTGGTTCGAAGAGAACCAGCCGATGCCAGCGACCGAACTCCACCATGATTCTCCTTTCCATCTCCTTATCGCTGTCATTTTGAGCGCCCAATGTACGGACAAGAGGGTCAATATGGTTGTCCCTCCCATTTTTGAGCGCTTTCCAGAGCCGGAAGATCTCGCCGGAGCCTCTTTTGAGGAGGTGTACCAGCTGGTCAAGAGCGTTTCCTACCCCAACTCAAAAGCCACGCACCTGATTGCCATGGCCCGGAAACTGGTCTCCGACTTCGGCTCCGAGGTGCCCTCGGACATTGATGAGCTTATGAGTCTGCCAGGAGTGGGACGGAAGACGGCAAATGTCATAGCCTCAATCGTTTACGACAAACCAGTGATAGCCGTGGACACACATGTGTTCAGGGTCTCCCGAAGGCTTGGCCTGTCGGACGGGAAGACCGTCGATGCCGTCCGGAAGGAACTTGAGAAACACATCCCTGAGCACCAGAGGGCCAAATCCCACCATTGGCTGATTCTTCATGGCAGATATGTCTGCACGGCCAGGAATCCGAAATGCGAGACATGTCCTTTAGTGGAGTGGTGCCGGGAATATGAGAGAAACAACAACAAAACATCATAATTTAATATCCGAAAAATGAAGAGAATCGTACTTATCCGTCACGGCGAGAGCCAGTGGAACAAGGAAAACAGGTTCACAGGCTGGACCAATGTTGATTTGAGCGAGAAAGGTGTACAGGAAGCTTTCGATGCTGGTAAAATCCTGAAAGCCAATGGTTTCACCTTCGAAGTGGCCTACACTTCCTATCTTAAGAGAGCTATCAAGACTTTGAACAACGTCCTCGACTCGATGGATCTCGACTGGATCCCCGTCAAAAAGACTTGGAGACTCAACGAGAAGCACTACGGCATGCTCCAAGGTTTGAACAAAGCCGAGACCGCCCAGAAATATGGTGATGAGCAAGTTCTGATCTGGCGTCGCAGTTTCGACATCGCTCCCCACAATCTTCCCGAGGACGACCCTAACAGCGCCACGAAGGATCCCCGCTATGCCTGCGTTCCTGATGAGTACATTCCTCGCACAGAGGCTTTGAAGGAGTGCATCGAGAGAGTTATGCCTTATTGGGAGTGCGAGATATTCCCTGCCCTCAAGGAGCATGACAACATCGTTGTGGTCGCTCACGGAAACAGCCTCCGTGGAGTCGTGAAGCACCTCAAAGGCATCTCCGACACCGACATCGTGAAGCTGAACATCCCTACAGCCACTCCTTATGTCTTCGAGTTCGACGACAACCTGAAGCTCGTCAACGACTACTATCTTGCTGATCCCGAGGAGCTTAAGCGCAAACAAGAGGCCGTGGCCAACCAGGGCAAGGCAAAATAATAAAAAACACCCCCGATGCCTGCCATTTCCCAACGCGGGATGATCATCCCCGCCTCCCCGATTAGGAAACTGACTCCTTTCGCCGACTCCGCGAAAGCTGAGGGTGTCAAAGTTTACCACTTGAATATCGGCCAGCCTGACCTTCCCACTCCACAAAAGGCACTCGACGCTTTGAAGAGTATTGGGAGGAGAACCCTTGAATACAGCCCCAGCAATGGCATCAAGCCTCTGAGGGACGCTCTTGTAGGCTATTATTCCAAATTCGGAATCAATGTCTCGGAGAAGGAGATCATCGTCACCTGCGGTGGTTCCGAAGCCCTTTTGCTGACCTTCATGAGCTGCTTGGACCCTGGCGATGAGATCATCATGACCGAGCCCGGATATGCCAACTACATATCCTTCGCCGTCACCGCCGGTGTCACGATCAAGACTGTCACTTCGAGGATAGAGGACGGGTTCGCCCTTCCATCAGTGGAGGATTTCGAGAAAGCCATCACCAGCAGGACAAAGGCCATCCTAATCTGCAATCCAAACAACCCGACCGGTTACCTGTATTCCAAGGAAGAGTTGTACCGGCTCCGTGACATTGTCAAAGACCACAATCTCTTCCTTATTTCCGATGAGGTTTACCGTGAGTTCCGCTACACCGATGAGCCTTACCTTTCAGCTCTTTGCCTGCCGGGCATCGAGGAGAGTGTTATTGTCGTGGATTCGGTCTCGAAGAGGTATTCAGAGTGCGGAATCAGGATTGGGATGATCGTGAGCCACAACGCTTCGGTCATGGGCGCTGTCATGAAGTTTTGCCAGGCTCGCCTGAGTCCACCGCTACTTGGCCAAATCGTCGCCGAGGCCTCCATCGAAGGGACCGAGGAGTATTCCAAGGAGTGCTTTGAGGAATATCTCAGCAGGCGTGACTTTTTCATCGAGGGCTTGAATAAGATTCCGGGGGTCTATTCCCCTATGCCGGGAGGCGCCTTTTACACTGTCGCTTCCCTGCCCATAGAGGATGCCGAGGATTTCTGTAGGTGGTGCCTCGAGAGGTTCCGCCACAAAGATGGCCAGACGCCCGAAGGGTTCACAGGCGAGACCGTGATGATGGCTCCCGCAGCGGGTTTCTATAGCACTCCGGGCTTGGGAAAGAACCAGGTAAGGATGGCTTATGTTCTTAATAAAGAGGATCTTGCCAGGGCTTTGATTGTACTTGAGAAAGCCTTGCAGGAATATAACCGCTGACCAGAATGAGAACTCTTGTTTCAGTTAACAAAGCGGCCGCCATCTTGACGGTCGCTTTACTCTTTGCAGGCTGCGGAAACGGCCTGAAGAAGGATTTGGTTTCAAGCGAGCCTGGAGTTTCCGCTTCCCTCGCCAAGGCCAGGAAATCCGCATTAAGCGATGTGTCCTACCGCATCACACTGTCCGTCCAAGAACACAAGGATTCCGCCATAACCGGCCATGAGACAATTACTTTCACATCTTCAACCAAAGGATATACCGACCTGGATTATGCCTTGGCTGGTGGAGAGCACATTAGAATCCCCTTCGAGAAAGGTGTGAATTCCGTGGATTTGGACTTCATATCGGACAACCGTTTTCTAAACAGAAACGATGAATATCTCTATAGCCTTTTTGTACCGGCTCATGCGAGAAGCGCGTTCCCTTGCTTCGATCAGCCAGACCTTAAGGCCCGCTTCTCACTTTCCCTGGAGGTTCCGGAAGGTTGGACGGCGGTTTCCAACACGGCCGCGGCGGACACGGTCATGCTGGACGACGGCAGAAAACTTATCCGGTTCTCCGAGACCGAACCTATCAGCACATACCTATTCGCATTTGCCGCAGGGAAATGGAGCAAGTCGTCTTCGAATGTCGGAGGGAGGGAAATGACTGTGTATCATAGGGAAACAGATCCGAAAAAGATCGCCCAGATTCCGGATATATTCAATGAGGCCGGGGAGGCTCTCTCTTGGATGGAGGAATTCACCAACATAAAGATGCCCTTCAGCAAATATGATCTCGTGGTTGTTCCTAACTTCCAATTCGGGGGGATGGAGCATCCGGGAACCATATTCTACAATGAGAACACGATGTTTCTCGGAGAGCATCCGACTCCGGATGAGCGACTGGCCAGGATCAAACTCATATCCCACGAGACCGCCCACTTATGGTTTGGTGACCTTGTGACTATGCGATGGTTTGATGAGGTCTGGACGAAGGAGGTATTCGCGAATCATCTGGCTGCCAAGATGGCGGAACCGATGTTCCCTGAAATCAATCATGAGTTGAGCTGGCTGAAAGGCTATCTTGCTCTAGCCATGGATGAGGAACGCACTGAAGGCGCTACTCCCATCAGGCAAGATCTTCCGAATCTGGCCGACGCTGGGCTTATTTATAACAATATGGTCTATGACAAGGCTCCGGTCATGATGAGAATCCTCGAGGAGAAAATCGGAACTGAGGCGTTTCGGGAAGGGATGAGGAAATACCTCTCCGAATACTCGTATGCAAATTCCACATGGGATGATCTGGTGGCAATACTGGATTCGATAAGCGACAAGGATGTCAAGTCATTCAGCGAGTCGTGGGTGAATGAAAGGCGTGGTGGCGATATGGCAGGAGTCCTAAGATCTTTTGCCGATGGTAGTCGCCAAGTCAATGCCGAAACCGTCAGGGAAGCGGAGATTCTGCTTGCCAAGGAGAACTATCTCAACGGCGGGACCTCTCCTTCTGATTATTTGGAGTTTTTGCTGGAAACTCTTGAGAATGAGACGAATCCACTAATCGCATCCACCATTGTATCCTCTATTTCAACTCCACTTTTGGATTATGACGGAGATCGTTCGGAGTTCGAGCGAAGGATGGTCGCCATGTCCAGGAAACACGCTTTGGAATCGTGCAGGCTGCAGTTGTTAAGACTCCTGGCCTCAAGCGGAACCACCAAGGAGAGCGAAAAGGCGATTTACGGCATATGGGAGAAAGGAAGCGATAAATCATTGACTGCCAATGATTACATGTCGTTCGCTTGTCAGCTCGCTATCAGGATGCCGGACAAAGCTGGTGAGATTATCTCCACCCAAAGGGCAAGGCTGGACGGCAGCGATCCGTCCAGGCCATTCAACCAAAACAAACTGGAGCAGTTTGATTTCACAAGTAAGGCGGCACTACCAGAACAGGACACCCTAGACTCGGTATTCACGTTACTCCTTACCCCTGAAGGAAGGGCTGTTGAGCCTTGGGCGGCCACAGCGCTCGGCTATCTAAATCACAATCTAAGGGACTCTTCTTCAGTAAAATACATCCGACCAGGTTTAGATGCCCTGCTTGATGTTAAAGAAAGAGGTGACATCTTCTTCCCCGGGAAATGGTGCGCTGCGCTTTTAGGCGGTCATAAATCCCCCGTTGCCCTACACGAGCTTAATTCGTTCCTAGAGGACAATCCCGATTATCCTACCCTACTGAAGAACAAACTGCTCGTAGGAGCATACGATCTTCAGCGAGCGAATAAATAAAACACCGCCCCACGGCGAATAAAAAAGAAGAAGTCCCTGGCAGACATCCGAGCGTCAGCGAGTACAGGGGGTCCGGGGGGTACGCCCCACGGTGAATAAAAAAGAAGAAGTCCCTGGCAGACAATCGTCTGTCAGGGAC
>OMQO01000060.1 GCA_900313275.1 uncultured Bacteroidales bacterium | reverse complement strand
AGGTGACAGGGTCTCTTTCATGGACTTCTATTGCGGAGCCCTGCTAGCCGCCAGGACGATTGGAAAAGAAGGAACCAACCTTGACATCCACACCTACGACGTGGGTGGAGGCAACCTGCCTGTGACCCATGACAGGCTCTCTTCAAGCGACTTCACCATCGGTCCGGTGACCAAGACAGACATAATGAAGGCCAGTGCCATCAGTGAGGGAGACGCTTGGATAGTGTCCCCTCTTGACATGCAAGTGGAGCCTTTGACCGACACACTCGCTGGACTTATTCAAGCCCCTACTCCGACCTCCATCCAGATTAAAGACATGGTGGCATGGATCAAGTCAGACCTTCGCCACGAAGACAGGGTTTTGGTGGTGACCCCATCCTCCCCTCAATCGGATTACCTCAACCTGGTTGAGAAAGAAATGATCGAGGCCGGATTGCACCATTCCACCACGACACTCTCGTCGATGAGGCCTTTGATGACATCTCAGGGGACCAACAGGATAGTCCTGGCTTGTGACTACACCGACAGAAGCACTGTCTTCCTGATTGAGGCGCTCAGAAACCTCTACATGGTGTCCAGCAGGAACACTCCTGTCGTGCTCTACAGCACCTCAAAGATAAGGACTTACGACCAGATTGAGGTGGAGCAACTCCACAAGGTCAACCTGCACGCCTGCGTGACTTATTTCGTGGATTATGACTCAAAGGATGTCAGGGACTTCCTGCTCCAGTACAGGGCGCTTTACAACGCCGAGCCAAGTCGCTCAGCCTATTCAGGCTACGACCTTATGATGTACTTTTCGACACTCGCTCACAAATATGGCAGAAGATGGCCCAGAGCACTGCGGAAAGTCGAATTCCAAGGTCTTCAGTCAGACTTCAACCTGGTGAAGACAGACTCCGGCAGCTATGTGAACAATGCTGTCAGAAGGGTTGTGTACAATCCTGATTATTCAATTACCCTGGTCAGATAACAGTTCCCGGGCATTTCGGATGGCAGCCTCAGAGATATGACTGCCGGATAGCATTCGGGCAATCTCCATCACCCTTTCCTCCCCCTCAACAGGATGGATGGTGGTCAAGGCACCCGATTGCTCAAAAGACTTCTCGACAAGATAATGGGCATTGCCTTTCGCCGCGACCTGAGGAAGATGTGTGATGGCGAACACCTGCATGTCATGCCCCATGGAGCATATCATCTGCCCCATTTTGTCCGCCACGCTGCCCGACACACCAGAATCTATCTCATCGAAGATGAGGGTAGGCATGCTCACGAATCTGGCCATCATCGCTTTTAGGCTGAGCATCAGCCTGGACAACTCTCCTCCGGAAGCACACTTGGCGACGTCCACAAGGCCCTGGCCTGACGCCGAGAACAAGAAAGTGGCGGAATCAGTCCCGGAAGGACCGGCAGAAGCCTCCGACAAGTTCACGTCAAAGGCCGCCCGCTCCAGTTCAAGCGAACGTAGTGATGACAAAACAGCGGATGAGAAGGTCTCCCTTGCCGCTGCCCTAGAGTCATGTAATTTCTGGCATATTCCCGAATACTCCTTACGGACGACACTTATCTGGTTGGATAACAACTGTTTCCGATCTTCCAGATCCTCCGTGCCGGAGAGGGATTTAGAGAGGCTGTCACGCTTCGCGATCAGTTCAGATACAGTCGATGCGGAATATCTCTTCATCAAATCATACAGGAGAGCCATCCGCTCCTCAACAGCCTCAAGCCTTTCGCCCGACAACTCAACCCCGGAATCAATGCTGGAGACCTCATCCATAATGTCTTTCAACTCGAGACGAGCCGACTCTAACCTCTCCGCCAAACTGGTAGCCATGGGGACGTAACGGGCCGCTTTCTCAAGCATTTTCCGGGCCTCCTTCAAGGAAGCTGTGTCGATCAGACTCTCAACCCCGGAAAGAGACTCCTTAATGGACTCGGCGTTAGCCAGCAAAGCCTGCTCCTCCTCAAGTTCCTCAAGCTCGCCATCCCTTAAATGAGCTTCATCAAGGCGCTTGAACCTAGACTGGATATAGTCCCGTTCCTCCTCCAGTTTGGCCAACATTCCGGTCACCTCGGAGAGTTCTTTCTCAAGCGTCCCCAAGGAACGATAAGTCTCTGAACACTTCTCCAGCAACGGGATATTCCCGGCGAAATGGTCCAGCATTAAAAGCTGGAAAGACTTGTCAGTCAACATTAAAGTCTGCCTCTGGGAATGGATGTCCACGAGGCGGGATGTGATTTCCTGAAGAATAGGGAGGGTCACAGGCGAGTCGTTGACAAAAGATCTCGAGCGTCCCGAGGATGACACCACCCGGCGAACGACAATCTCACCGGATTCATCATCCAACTCATTATCTTCCAATAATTTCTTAAGGGAGGAATCGCTCTCCGGCACAGCGAAAACAGCCTCGGCCACGCAGTTGTCGGCACGGGACCCGACCACCGAAGAGTCAGCCTTTGAGCCGAGGAGCAACGACAACGCCCCGAGCAGAATGGATTTCCCGGCTCCGGTCTGCCCGGTAATAATGACGAGACCCTCCGGAAAAACGACATCCAGAGAGTCTATCAGAACGTAATTCCTTATCTGAAGGGACTTGAGCATGAGGAAGGAACGACGCTAGCGCTCGTCCTCGTCCTTTCCAGCCATCCTGTAGTAAAGCTCGCCGTCCTCAAACTCGGTGATGGCGATAAGGTCTGGCTTGGGGAGTTTCTCGTAATATTTAGAAATCTCTATCTGCTCCCTGTTCTCGAACACCTCGTCCATTGTGTCCCTGTCCGTGCGGAAATCCTCGAGCTTTTTGGCCAGCTCCTTCTTTTCCGCCAGGGAGATCTGGTTTGCCCTCTTAGAAAGAAGGACGACTGTCTCATAGATATTGCCAGTAGGTTCGGCGAGGTACTTCACATCCCTTGTGATAGTGTTTGTAGGGGTCTTCTTGTTGAAATCCATCTCAAATAAATTAAATCTTCCTATTATTCTACTTACCCTCGGATTCGGATTGTTTCATTATTTTTTTACTCTCCCGCTCGAATTCCTTCTCCTTGGCCTCAAGGTCCTCGTCACTGCCTGAGTAACGGCCCAAAGCTTTTTGGGCACGCTTGTACATCACATCCAGCTCACCTCTGTAAGCCGACTCGGGAAGCTCTCCGATGAAGTTGTAATAATCATCCACGAAAGTAAGATAACGTTCCTTCTGCTTGGATTCGACACTGAGCTGGGCGAACTTGTACGAAGATTTCGCTATGTAGTACAGGATGTCTTCCCGGTAGATGTTGTCCGCATCGTCTTTAAGGATATTCCTGAACGCCACTCTTGAGGCGCGGTAGTCCTCCTGGTTGTAGTACAACTTGGCGTTGTCAAAAGACTTCTTGTCAAGACGGTCGTTGAGCTCCTTCATCATCCTTCGGCATGTTGATCCGTGGGAACTTCTGGGATTCTCAATCAAATACTGGGAAATGACAGCCAACGCTGTGTAAGTGGGCTTCTGATCCAGCTCTGACCGCATTGTGGACCTGTAAAGGCAGTCTATGCGGAGGAAAGCGGCCTCATCTGAGAACGGGCTCCGAGGAAAACTTGTGAGAAACTTGGAGAAGTTGGTCTCGGCTGTGTAATAGTCCTTGTAGCGATAGTTGCTCATTCCCCAATAAAACAACACAGTGTCATCTTTTGAGGTGCCGCTGGTCTGGACCGAGAGACTCTCGAAGAGACGTGCCGCCTTGTTGTATTTCCCGTGATTGAAGAAATCGAACGCGGCGGAATACTTCTTGTCCACATCGGTGCTGTTCAAAAGAGCATCATACTCCGACTTACATGACTGGAAAGCAGCCATGAGCAATAGAAGGACAACTGATAGTCTAACTATAAATTTATCCATAACTAATTCGACATAAGGAACTTCTCCACTTCCAAAGCAGCCTTGCACCCGGATGCCGCGGCAGTTATGGCCTGACGGAAACTCGGATCTTGCACATCTCCGGCGGCAAAGACACCTTCGACATTGGTCTTTGTGGACTTGCCTTGGGTGATGATATAGCCGTTCTCATCCGTGTCTATGAAAGCCTTGAAGACATCAGAATTGGGATGATGGCCAATGGCGAGGAAAAATCCGTCGATATCGATATCAAAAACCTTACCATCTTTCCTCTCAAGACGGGCTCCGGTCACACCGGACTCGTCACCAAGCACCTCACGGGTGTTGCAATTCCAGAGGATCTCGATGTTCGGGGTGTTCTTCACCCTCTCTTGCATGGCCACGGATGCTCTGAAAACATCCCTGCGGACAATCATATAGACCTTTGAGCAGATATTCGCCAAATAGGTCGCCTCCTCACAGGCGGTGTCTCCACCTCCGACAACAGCCACGACTTTCTTACGATAGAAGAATCCGTCGCAGGTCGCGCAGGCGCTGACTCCCATGCCCCGGAACTTGCGCTCGGAAGGCAGTCCAAGATACCTTGCCGCCGCACCGGTAGCTATGATGACAGCCTGAGCCTCAATCTCGTTGCCATCATCCACCACAAGGCGGAGAGGCTTTCCGGAGAAATCCACGGAAGTGATTGTCCCTCTGCGAATATCAGCTCCGAAGCGAACCGCCTGGGCACGCATGTCTCCCATCAGCTGGTTGGCGTCAACACCTTCCGGAAAGCCCGGGAAGTTCTCGACGATGGTGGTTGTGGTGAGCTGTCCGCCTGGCTCCATCCCTTCATAAAGGACTGGATTCAACCCGGCTCTTGAGGCGTAAATAGCCGCTGTGTATCCAGCAGGTCCGCCACCGATTATAAGGCATTTGATCTTTTCCATTTCAAATTGTGATAACAACCTACAAAGATACGCATAATTTTGTTACACTGACTCTTCCCTCTTGTCAAAGGCCTTGACAATCTTAGTCACCAGAGGATGACGCACTATGTCCTCGTTGGAAAAGAAAACAGTGGCTATTCCTTTAATATCTTTTAATAAGCCAATCCCATGTAAAAGACCGGAGTCCTCTTTTCTTGGAAGGTCAACCTGGGTGGCGTCTCCCGTTACGATAAACTTGGCGTTGACTCCCATCCTGGTAAGGAACATCTTCAACTGGGAGATGTTGGTGTTCTGGGCCTCGTCCAAAATGACGCAAGCCCTGTCAAGAGTACGGCCACGCATGTAGGCCAAAGGGGCTATCTGGATAGTGCCCTCAGCCATGAAATCCTGCAGCCTCTTTGGGGGAATCATATCCCCCAAAGCATCATACAACGGCTGGAGATAGGGATCCAACTTGTCCTTCAGATCCCCAGGTAGAAATCCCAACCTCTCCCCCGCCTCGACAGCAGGTCGGGTCAAGATGATCCGCTTTATCTCCCTATTCTTCAAAGCCCTGACAGCCAATGCGATAGAAACATAGGTCTTACCCGTTCCAGCAGGTCCGACAGCGAACACGAGATCATTGTCGAAATAGGCCTTGACCATCTTTTTCTGGTTCTCGTTGCGAGCCTTGATCGGCTTCCCGTCAGTGGTGTGGACAATGATCGCGTCACCCGCGGCTTTGAACTTTTCCGGAGAGCTTTTCTCCCCATCGAATATGTCCTCGACATCAAACACGGTGAGGTTCATTTTATGATGGCGTAGCCGAGTCAATTCGGAGAACTTGTTCTCGAACTCCTTGACATCCTCTTCCTTCCCTTCAAGATGTATCTCATTGCCCCTGGCGACCACTTTCATACCAGGGAAATACGACACGAACTCCTCAAGGATCTTGTTGCCGACACCGAATATCTCGACAGGATCAACGGCTTCAAGCGTGATGGTTTTCTTCATTATCAGAGTTTAATCTTGTATGCCTGTACTAGCCTTCACACGCTCATAAGAGCGAATCATGTTATCGTAATCAGCCCCGTTCCGCCAAAGGTGCCTTTTCCCGATGAAGGCCCTTACCGGAATCGTTGAGTAACTGTCAGTCAAGGTGCCGGGGCGAGTGCACCATGTAAACACGAACTGGGGCTTCAGGAGCCTTTTGTTCCCATCCTCATCGACCACTATCTTCAGTTTGGTGACAAGGCCGACTTGGGTGTTCACGGCGCTCATGTTGGAGATGAAGTTGCCCAATGAATACACGACCGGAGCGGTCTTGGGACGGTCATCCACAATGGCGGCGATCCTCTCAGCATCCTGAACGACATGAGGATGAGCCCCGACCACCGCGTCACATCCCTGCTCCACCAGCCAATCGGCAAGCTTTTCCTGATAAGCGGAATGTCTGAGGACATATTCAGTGCCCCAATGAGGAAGGGCGATGACGAATTCAGCTCCAGCCTCCCTGGCCCTCCGAATCGCTGAGGCTATTTCTTTCTTGTCAGGCAAATGGACCTTCGGGAACTCGCTGGAAATCTTGAGGTTAGTCCCGTATGTAAAGTTAACGAGAGCGACCCTTGTCCCTCTGACAGCCATCATCAATGGGAAACGCTTCATGTCATCTTCCTGGGAATCAGAGCACCCCGTGTGCTTCACCAAGCCTTCTTCCTCCATCTGGGAATATCTGCCCAAAGTCCTCTCAATCCCCTCTTTGCCTTTATCCAAGATGTGGTTGTTTGCGGTCAGGAAGACATCCACCCCGCAAGAAGCCACATAGTCCTCATAGCCATCAGGAGCGGAGAAACAGGGATAGCCTGAATAGGGCTTCCCGGCAAGAGTGAATTCCATGTTGGCGACAGTGAGATCAGCGTCCATCATCATGTCCCTGACGTGGGTGAAATAGGTCGAGAAATCATGCCCCCCATCTGGGGTCCGTGAGTTATCGATCTGATCCTTGTGCATCATCACATCGCCCATAATGAGTATGGTAGCGGTGTCAGGAAGATGATGAAGCGGCCGTGCCGGTGGAATGGTCACGACAATCTGGGCCCCAGCAAGGACCGATGAAGCTAAAAAAAGGGCGAAAGTCAAAAATCTCCGCATGCACAAAGATAATTATTATTCAGAAATTCTTGTTAAGAAAGATTTTTTTGTATCTTTGCAATCTCTAACACGGTGCGATTAGTTCAGTTGGTAGAGCACCAGATTGTGGTTCTGGGTGTCGTGGGTTCGAGCCCCACATCGCACCCCAAATGGCAACAGCAGGCTTCAGGCCTGCTGTTGCCATTTGGGGCGCAAAGCACCCTACTATCCCCCTGCACCCCCAGGGGACAAGGGGAAGGTTCCCCTTACGCCGCTTCGCGGCTATCCCCTCTGTCGGCCCTTCGGGCCTCCGAAAGGTGTACGGACAGGCAAGAAAGAAACGTCGGACGTTGTCAAATCTTTCCAATAATATTCAAATCACACCATGAGAACTTATTTGATGCTAAGGTAGCCTACTCTATCCCCTCGTTTTTTTATCGCTCATACCATTCGAATCGCAAGGATCCGGGATGACACTCCTCATGAGACAAGCCATATAGGGAATGATTATTGCACAATTCGCGAGAGAACCATTATCACATCAAATAGGGTGGAAAGAAGTATATGAGAAGATTTATTCTCGCCGTTATTTGCCTCGTTGGTCTATTTGGCTGCATGAATAAGAATGATGACTCTACCATCGATGAGAGTTCCATCGTCATTACACGTGGGAATATCAGAGATGTCTATGTTGAGGCATATGTCGATGCAAACGCAAAAGGACTTAAAGGGATTGACATAGTACTTCCTAACAAGGAAACGGGATACGATCAAATCCATGAAATGGGCTATACAATGATATATGAGGTCTACGACCCGCAAGGGAAATTGGTTGAAAAAAGGACCCAAGACCTTGGCAAGTATGGCGACCATTCTTCTTTTTCAAGACAAGAATTGACCATCACTCAACCGCAATGGTGGAGCGAAGATAATCCTGTCTATTACACTCTTATCCTCCGCCTGAAAATAATCAATCAACCTTTATCGACTGCCACGAGAAAGTTTAGATTAGTAAAAGATAGTACTGACACGACACCTTAGACGCTTTGACACATACAATTAAAAAGATTCATTTCAGCAACTCCGCATCCTGAATAGTATTCTTCTCATCCATCAGTTCGGGAAAGTACAGATACAGGGCTCATATCTTGTCTATCCAATGCATCAGGAGGTTCAAGTCCTCCTTGCATCAAGCACCCTACTATCCTCCTGCTCCCCCAGGGGACAAGGGGAAGGTTCCCCTTACGCCGCTTCGCGGCTATCCCCTCTGTCGGCTCACTGAACCTCCAACGAAACTGATGCCTTAAAGGGTGTCAATTCTATTTTTCCTTAAAGGTGAAAATCACCTTCCCAGAAGGTATGGCTTAGAGATAATTGTAAGGCATCCGGACAGGGAAGACGAGGCGTTTTTGGCTGACCTTCCCAGTTAATTGGCCTCGCAGGGACTTGAAACGGCACCTAAGCGGGAAGGTGAATTTCGGGTTGTATAAGAACGGGAAGTATTCCGCGACGACCCGATCGCCCCGGACGTCGAGACGGAAACGCCATTGGAGGATGCTATTTCCTGGATACAGTCAACAAAGTAAAAGCTAGTTCAAATTCCAACTTATCCAACCCCAAATAAAAAGGGTCGGCCATAACGGCCGACCCTTTTAAACTTTTGTGAACCAATGGTTTACTGGAGAAGCTTGGAATATTTCTCGTAACCGGCGGCGAACTTGGGATCCTCCTCACGGAAACGATAGTAAGCGTTCTTCAGGTACTCAGCGATGCTGGCCTTGATGGACTCGTCCTTGCAGATCTCATAAGCCTTCTCGAAGGGCTCGATGCAGCTCTTAAGAGCAGTCTCAAACCTCTGGACCAAAGCCATGTACTTGTTGTCATCAAGCTCATTCTGAGCCTCTTCCTGAACCCTGGCGGCCTCGTTGTAGAACATGACGCCCTCTCCGATGAAACCGAACTCGTAGTTAGGATTGACCTCAACGCATTTCTCATAGGCCTTGACAGCCTCATCAATCTGGCCGAGCTGGGCGCGTGCGTTACCCTCAACATAATAGAGAGAAGCGTTTCCGGGCTCATTGACCTTAGCGGCATCAATCAGGGAGAAGAGCTTGTCGGTGTCCTCACCACTTGTGATGTAGTAGTTGATGAGACCGATCATGACGCTCTGGCTCTGAGGGAACTTTGAGAATCCTTTCTCGAGATATTCCTTCTGGAGAGCCTTGCCCGCGGCAGTAGTGTCAAGATGAGCGACACAGTCAGCGATCTTGGAGAAAGCCTCGCCGTCCTTGGCATAATAGCCCATATTGATGCACTTCTCAAGATAGCTCTTGGCCCTGTCATACTCTCCGGCTCCATAGGTCACGAAACCGGCGTTGTAGAGAGAGCTAGTGTCAACGACAGCGCAGGGTTTCTGCTGGGAAGCGTTGTAAGCCTTTGTGAAGAAAGCCTCGGCGCCACGGGTGTCACCAAAGGTGTAAGCGTTGTAAGCCTCTGTGTTGTACTTGTCCACGATACCCTTGATAGCAAGAGCGATGTCCTTCTCTTTCGAGGCCTTGGTGTCAACCTCGAAAGCCTTCTTGTAGGCTTCCAGCGCCTTGTCAAGAGCGTTATCGATGACAGGCTTGGTGACCTCGATGATCTCAAGCTGTCCATTTCCGTTGAAATAGAGGTTCTTGTTTTCGAACACCTGCTTCACATAAGGAGCTCCACCAAGGACGACATCCTCGATAGAGGTAGGTTTCTCGTTACCCATGGAGAGTTTCAACTCAGCCTCGGTAGCGCCGACCCACACGTTCCCTGAAGGAGCATTGTAAGCCTCGAGATAGGTTTCAGCCAGCTTGGTCCAAGTGGCGACCTTAGTCGCTTTCTTGGCGTTCTGGGAAGCGGCAAGAGCGGTCTCAACCGCCTTCTTGGCTGCGGCAGGGCCAGCCTGGGCATTCGCCACCTGGATGGAGGCAAACACTGCCAATACAATCATTAACTTTTTCATGATTATCGAATTTAGTTGTTAATATCTTCAGTTTCAGTAGTTTCAGCATTCTCAGTGCCATCAGCGGTGTCATCGTTCTTGGCGACATTCGACAGGGACGCTATCGAATCTCCCTCCTTGATGTTGATAAGTTTCACTCCCTGAGTGGCCCTTCCAGCGACCCTGATGTCAGAGACAGGCATCCTGATTGTCAGTCCGGACTTCTCGATGATCATCAAGTCGTCATTCTCAGTAACATTCTTAATCGCGATCAGCTTACCGGTCTTATCGGTGATATTGATGGTCTTGACTCCCTTCCCTCCACGTTTCGTAATCCTGTATTCGTCAAAATCAGTCCTCTTGCCGAAACCGTTCTCACTCACGACCAGCACAGTGTGGTCAGCGGCATCCTCAGCGGTAGGATCATAGTTGATCGCGCCTATCACTTCGTCGGCTTCTTCAATATTGATGCCACGCACTCCAGTCGAGGTCCTACCCATCTCTCTGGCATCCTTCTCATTGAAGCGGCAGCACCTTCCCTCGCGGGCGGCGATCAAGATCTCATCATCGCCTCCGGTGAGAAGTGCCTCGACCAGCACATCACCATCGCGGAGATTCACGGCGTTGACACCGGCGGTCCTGGGATGGGAATATGCGGAAAGCGCGGTCTTCTTGATCACTCCCCTCTTTGTCACAAGTGCGATGCTATGGGACTCGACATAATCATTGTCCTTCAGAGTCTTGACGTTGATGTAAGCCTTGATCTTGTCGTCCGGAATGCTGAGCACATTCTGTATGGCGCGTCCCTTGGAGG
>OMQO01000019.1 GCA_900313275.1 uncultured Bacteroidales bacterium | reverse complement strand
CATCCTTTTTTATCTTTTTTCTTGCCCACTCACGCTCGCGTTGGGGTGGAGCCAGCGGGTGTCGACGCATTTCGGGAGCTTGCGTGGATCTTCGATGGGCTTCATGAATCCCAATTTCTTGGCCCAGTTCATCATGACGGCTGTTTTTCTTTGGCTTGTGCTGACTAAAGAGAGACGGATAAAAGTGATATGGGCGGTGTGCTGGGCGATGTCCGCCTTGACGTTTTTCATCACACTCTGCCTGACGACAACATTCTTGTTGTTGGCCATGCCGCTTGTGTATCTGATTGTCCAAAAGCGGGTTCCGAAGCCAACCCTAATGGCTCTGCTACCTCCGGCATGCTTGCTTGTCTCTGTCGTTCTGGCCGCGCTCTACGGCCCGGGTTACGGATTCTCTACATTTGAAAGCCGTTTTTCAATACCCGCGCTGGTTTTCCAGAAATATGGCTTGAGCCCTTTCGGGCAGGATTGTGGTTTGTCTCATTGGTTTGGCGGGAACCCTCCCTATAAATTGTCCATCGACAACGTTTATCTGAACATCTGTCTATGCCATGGCATCGTTGTGGGAGTCGTCGTGATGGCTTTGTACTCCTGGTTTCTTTTCATGATAGGCAGGAAAGGCGATCCGTTGCTATCCGCTATCGCATGCTGCATCGCCATAGCGGGTCTGACTGAACTCCTGACTTACAATATCTGTTTCAATTTCACGGTTTTGTTTTTCCCGGCGCTTTTAGAAGAATCCTCTTCCGGCGAAAAGAAAGCGTTTGGCTTCGTCACCCCGATCTTGGCCCTTGTGACATTCTGCTATGCTTTCTGGCCTTGGCCGGCGCGAGCCTCCACGTCACATCCCTACGGGACGATAGGTGACATAGCTACCCCGGAAGGATTCGTCGCCACACGGCCTTCCGACGTCGGTTTCAGTGGTTTTCTTGAGTCTCTGCCTTTAGCCAGGGCAGACTCTTTGCTGACCTTATTTGACGGGACACCAGCCGAGGATAGGCGGTACCAATGCTACCGGATCGTGGATCACCCGTTAATTGACAACAACGAGCAGTGTGCCGACGTGTGCATGCGGTTGTGGGCGGAATATCTCTATGGCCAAAGGCGCTTTGGCAAGATCAGTTTCTTGGACACCAGGGGCAAGACTCTGCGTTATCATTTCGGAGCATGCTCTCCCACGTTCAAGCGTTATCTAAAGGAAGTTTTCAGCTGGTGCAACACTGAATCACTCAGGAATTCATTGGCTGATAAAAAGTTGGAAGATATTGCCCCTGGCGACATATTCATATATGACAAAGCATCCCGTCCCGGTGAGACTTACGGTCATGCGGTGATGATTGCCAGAACAGCCGTGGACACCGTCTCCGGCCGTCAGGCTGTGCTGCTTGTTCAGGGCAGTACCCCGGCATGCGATGTCCACATCGTGGGCAATACCACCAATCCGGAATTGTCACCTTGGCACTTGCTGAATAGCCCTTCAGACAGCATACCAGTCCTGACCGCAGGCAAGTCCATGTTTTATAAACAGGACCTGCGCAGTTACCAGTAGCTGATAATCAATTACTTGGACTTCGGGATAGGAATCTCGAACTCGGCGTAGATGGGGTAGTGGTCGGAGATGAACTTCGGGCCGAATTTGCCATTGGCGACCTCATATTCCTCCACTTCAGCGTTACGGAACAAGATGTGGTCGGGCCAACGCACGGAATCAGAGCTCTTGCCATATCCGTTGTAGGAGGCGTTTGTGTCGGGCTTTTTCAGGGAGAAGTTGGCGTCTTTGGCGTAGGACACAAGGGGCGAGAGGAGCCTGTCAGAAGCAGACATCTTGAAATCCCCGCCAACGAACACGACAGCGTCATCCCCAGCTATCTCTTTGATTTTGTCGACCATCAGGTTGGCGCTTCGCCTTCCTGCTGTCTCTTTGACGGAGAACCGGGTGTTGAAACAGAAGAAGATCAGACCGGATTTCTTGTAACGTAGCTTCACCCAAGTCGTGTTTCTCACATTGTCTGCATCCCAGCCGGGAGTGTCAACCTCCTGGTTCTCGTTGAGCCAGAAAAACCCATAGTCAAGCAGCTCGAACTTGTCGGCCCTGAACATGATAGGAATCTCGTTGTAGCGTATGTCTTGATCGACATTTCCCGGCTTGGAACTGCGATCCACCAGCATGTGCTTCTTGAGCTCCTTCATAAGATCGGCCTTGTGGTAGCCGTACGCTTCCTGGATGAAGATGACATCCGGATCATACTTCTTTATTGCCTTGAGACAGCCCTTTTTGCGGGCTTCCCAGCTGAAGTCTCCAGCCTCGTCCTTCTCCAGTCCGTGGATGTTGAAGGACATTATGCTGAGATCCTCGCTTTTCGCTCCAGCCGTGGCGCCGGAGAGAGCCAGCGCCGCGACGGAGACGATAAAGAGCAATAACCTTCTCATAACCAACAGGTTCTACTTGGAAATCTTGGCGACCCATCCGCCACCGGGAGCCATGTGGATCTTGACTTTTCCGTCCACAGGCAGGCTCGTGGAGACTTTCTTGTAGTCCCGGGCGGCCCTGTGGGCATTGACACCGTCCTGGAATACGGTCATCTTGCCGCTTCCGATAAAGCCCAGATCTAGCACGAGATCTCTAGCGTCCCAGTTGGTCAAAGCTCCTACATACCAATCATTTCCTTTGCGTCGGGCGATAGCGACGTATTCACCGATCTTGCCGCTGACGGGCACGGTCTCGTCCCAAGTCGTGGGGAAGGCGGCGATGAAATCCGTGCACTCCGGCTCGGCCATGTAGTTCGAAGGCGAGTCGCAAAGCATAGTCAGCGGAGCCTCGAATATGGCATATTCAGCGAGCTGGCGGCAGCGGGTGCCCTGGCTCATCGGGGTTGAGTTGTTGGGGTAAGCCCTGCCTTTGGTGCTGTTGATCATGGCGCCCTGGGTATAATCCATCCTTCCGGCGGCCATCCTTACGAACGGGATGATCACATCGTAGGTGACCTGGTCATAATCCTTGGCGCCCCATTTCATCTGCTCCAGGCCCGCCACGCCTTCGTAGTTGATGATGTTGGGGTAGGTCCTCTCAAGGCCGGAAGGCTTGAAGGCTCCGTGGAAGTCAATGATCATGTGGTACTTGGCGGCAGTGGCGGCTACCTTCTCATAGAACTGCATGACAAGCTGGTCGTCACGATCCATAAAATCGACCTTGAAACCCTTGATGCCCATCTCTGAATAGTGCTTGAACACACCCTCGATGTCCTTATCCACAGCCTTATAGCCGGCCCAAAGGATGAGTCCCACATTCTTTGACTTGGCGTAGGCGGCGAGTTCCTCGAGGTTTATCTCAGGAATAATCTGGAACAGGTCGGTTTTCTTGTTCACAGCCCAGCCCTCATCAAGGATGACATATTCGATGCCATGCTTTGAAGCGAAGTCGATGTAGTACTTGTAAGTGTCGTTGTTGATGCCTGACTCGAAATCAACCCCGTAGAGGTTCCAATCGTTCCACCAATCCCAGGCCACCTTTCCAGGCTTGATCCAGCTCCAATCGGTGTCCTTGTCGGCAGGTTTGCCGAGAAGCCATGTGAGGTCGGAGTTGACAAGGTCTTTCTCATTCTTGAATATTCCCACAATCCTCCAAGGGAAGCTGCGCCCGGCCTCGGCCGAGGCGATGTAGTCGTGGCGGCTCTTCACCACGCCTTGCAGGTTGTTGTGGCCGCCGATCTCTACCTTGTCAGGAACAGGGGCGTTGACTCCTTTGAGACTCTTGCCTCCTTCGTTGTTGAGGTAGAGACCGGGATAATCCCTTAAGTCAGACTCGGTTATGAGCACCTTGACCCCGTCTGGAGCGTCCACGACCACAGGCAGGAACGCCAGCCTCTTGGGATTCCAGGCAGAGAGGTTGATGTGCTCGTAATAGTTCTCGAAAGAGTTTCCGAACTGAGTCTCGAAAGACTCTATTTTCGAGGTGTTGACATAAGGCACCCAGCTCATCCAGTCTTCGGGGAAGTTGAATTCCGCTTGCTCGGATTTGACTTTGAACTTGCCTTTCTTGGCGGTGGAGATGAACCTGTAGGCAACGGCGTTGTCGTAGGCGCGGAACTCTATCGAATAGTCCTTGAAACTAAGCGCCAGGCAGTTGTACACATCGGCGACAGTGGCTTTCTTGTAAGCGACAGCGGGGATGGCTTTATCGTCATTGCTCCAAGTGTAAGTCTTCTTCAACTTACCTTTTCCGAAGACAATTCCGTTGTCTAGTTTCATCGCGATTTCGGATGGAGCCAGAATGGTTTTTCCATCGAAAGTAACTGAATATGAAACCTTTCCATCGGCTTTAATCTCGGCTTTAATCCTTCCGTCTGGAGATGTGAGAGTCCAGGAAGTCTTGGCGGCGAAGGCTGCGGCCGGGAAAAATGCCGCCATAAAGGCAATGCTGATTAGGGATTTAAAGAGAGCTTTCATAAGTAAGAATCCATTCATTATAGTTTACAATGTAAAAATAGAAATTTTTGGTTACTTTTGTTAATACAATGAGGAAAATTCCTGGATTATCCATAGCTTTCACGGCATTTTGTTTGACCTTGGCCTTTGTGGCGTCAGGGCAGGCGGTTACATCTGACCGCCCCGTCAAGCATGTCAGAGGCATGATGGGGACCGATCTCGACGGGAGAATCATCCCGTTGGCCGCAGCCCCCTTCGGGATGGTCCAACTCTCCCCGGACACTTACTACATCGCTTCCGGTTACCACTACACCCATCCGGAAATTCTCTGTTTCAGCCATTCCCACGCTTGTGGAAATGGAGGCGGAGACATGCAGGACATCTGCGTCATGCCGGTTTCCGGAGAGCGCTGGAAGAGCCTGTCCGTCTATCCTGACGACATAAAGAGCGCTTACAGCCACGACAGGGAACATGTCGAGCCAGGCTACTACACTGTCGATCTTTTGGATTTCGGAATAAAGGCCGAATTGACTGCCACGGAAAGGTGCGGGGTCCATCGTTACACCTTCCCTTCCGGGGAAAGCCAGTTTTTCACCATCGACCTTAAAAGGGGCAATGCGTCCCGTCCCACAACCGTACCGGCAGAGTTCCATGACACGGTGATCGTAAGCCGGATGATGGTGATCGATGAATATAATGTCCAGGGCTACAGGGTCACTGAAGGCTGGTCGCCCGAGCAACATGCCTATTTCCACGCCCGTTTCAACAAACCTATCAGAAACTTCAAATTATTCAAGGACAGGACATTGTCTATCGGATCGGACATTACCGGGAGGGATGTCCGGGCTCTGTTTGACTTCGCTGACGACGGGAAGCCTCTCGTTGTCAAGGTCGGATATTCCCCGACATCGATGGATGGGGCACTTGCCAATCTCGAGGCGGAAGTGGATGCCAAGGACTTCGATCAGGTCAGGAAAGAGACTTCTGAAGCCTGGGATAAGGAACTTTCGGCCATAACCGTTTTCGATGAGGACTCGGCTGAAAAGGACATTTTATATTCCAGCCTGTATTTCGCCTTGATGTACCCCCAACTCTACAGCGATGTGGACGGTGGTTACCGGAGCAGTGATTTCAAGGCCCATACCGGGAACTTCAGGTACTATGCCGGAGTCCTCGGCCTGTGGGACACCTTCAGGGCGCAGAATCCGCTCGTGTCCATCCTCAGGCCCGACATAACATCCGACCTGATGAAGACATTCCTGGAGCACTTCCGGAATTGCGGCCAGCTTCCGATCTGGACCATCAACGGCGAGGAGAACATGTGCATGACAGGCTATCATTCCATGCCAGTGATCGCTTCAGCCATGGCGAGAGGGATCGAGGGTTTCCCAGCGGATTCCCTGCTCGAGGCCATGAAGGTCTCTGCCCAGCGGGACACTTTCGGTTTCTTTTGCGGGAAATTCCGGGGCGCCAAGTTCTACAGGGAGTTCGGTTATGTTCCCTGTGACCTGGAGACCCATGCCACTTCCAAGACCTTGGAATACTGTTACGATGACTGGTGCATCGCCCAGGTGGCGAGGATGCTTGGGAAAAGAAAGGAGTACCGCGAGTACATGAGATACGCCAAATGGTACCGCAATGTCTTTGACACTGAAACAGGTTACCCGAGAGGCCGGGATTCCAAAGGGGTTTTCAGGCCTGGCTTTGACCCGCTCTACGATGGAGGCTACGGGGAAATCTCCGACTTTTGCGAGGGAAACAGTTACCAGTATTCTTTCTTCGTCCCGCATGATGTTTATGGTCTGATGGACATCATGGGCGGCAGGGAATCCTTTGTGGGAAGGCTCGACTCGTTGTTCAGCACGCCGGTTGAGGAGCAAGTCGCCTGGACCGGACAGAAGGTCGGGCGGTTCGGCTTCATCGGACAATATGCCCACACCAACGAGCCGGTTCATCATGTCGCTTATTTGTACAACTATGCCGGAGAACCATGGAAGTGTCAAGAAAAAATTCGGGAAATACTTAATACCCAGTATAATACTTCTCCGGGAGGCATGTGTGGCAACGACGACACCGGACAGATGTCGGCGTGGTTTGTCATGAGCGCGCTCGGGTTTTATCCGGTCACCCACGGGCAGGACATTTTCGTGATCGGGTCCCCGTTGTTCAAGAAAGTGAAATTGCGTCACTCAAAGGGAACTTTGACTATCCTCGCTTCCGGCAACTCACTGGACTCTCCCTATGTCCAGGGAGTGAAAGTCAATGGCCGGAAATACCGGAAGAATTATTTCCGGGGCAAGGATCTTTTTGAAGGAGATGTCACAATCGAATTCGAGATGGACAAAAAGCCGAATCCTTCTTGGGGAAGCCGTCCCAAAGACTGCCCGCCTGGCATTGATGGGAAAGCCGGAAAAATGAGAAATATAAATCCCTTTAACAGGAACAGATGGCGAAAATGAAAACAAGTGAGGACACTCCGCTGATCAAGCAGTTTTTCTCTGTGAAGGCACAGTACCCAGAGGCGGTGCTGCTTTACAGGGTTGGGGATTTCTATGAGTCCTACTCGGACGACGCGGTGCTTGTGAGCAAGGTTCTGGGCATCATCCAGACCCGCAAATCCAACGGAGACAAAGGCTATGTGGAGATGGCCGGTTTCCCTCATCACGCCTTGGACAATTACCTTCCTAAACTTGTCCGGGCGGGCTACAAAGTAGCTGTATGTGACCAACTTGAGGATCCTAAGTTCGCCAAGAAACTCGTCAAGCGCGGAGTCACCGAGCTGGTCACTCCGGGAATAGCCTTCAACGACCAGCTTTTGGATCAGAAGGAAAACAACTTCCTGGCCGGCCTGACTTTCGACAAGGATGAGTGCGGTGCGGCTTTCCTGGATGTCTCCACAGGCTCTTTCCAGGTCGCCCAGGGGTCCCTCGACTACATCGGCACCCTGCTGGCCTCCCTCAATCCCAAAGAGATTGTCGTACAGAGGGGCTACGAGAAGGGTGTGCGGCAAAGATTCGGCGAGAACCTTTATGTCTCCTCCGTCGAGGAATGGGCCTTCGTACACGAAGCCGCTCTCGAAAGGCTTAAAAAACAGCTTAAAGTCGAGTCTCTCAAGGGTTTCGGTGTTGAGAAATATCCTCTTGGAATATGCTCTGCAGGGGCTTTGATGGTCTATCTCGAGCAGACACAGCACACCGGGCTCGGGAACATTTGCTCTATCTCCCGCATTGATGGCGACCAGTTCGTCTGGATGGACAAGTTCACGATGAGGAACTTGGAGATATTCAGTTCCTCGGGAGGAGGAGAGGGTGTCAGCCTGGTCTCGGTGATAGACAAATGCTCATCTCCGATGGGCGCGAGGCTTTTAAGGAACTGGCTGGCGATGCCGGTTATGGACATCAAGGAGCTTGACAGCCGCTATGATGTTGTCCAGTATTTCGTTGATAAAGAGGAGGATAGGCTTGAGGTTCGGGATCTAATCGGTGGCATAGGCGACCTTGAGAGAATCATCTCCCGGGCGGCGATGGGCAGGATTGTCCCCAGGGAAGTCATGCAGCTGAGCCGTGGTCTTGAGCGCATGGTTCCGGTCAAGGGGATTTGTGAGAAAAGCGGGGTGAAGGCGCTTGAGACATTGGCGGCCGGGATGAGGGATTGCTCCGCCCTGAAAGACGAGATTGTCCGGGTGATGGATCCGGAACCCGCCGCCGCTGTGGGCAAGGGTCCGGTGATCGGCAAGGAGGTGGACAAGGAACTTGACGAGCTTAGGGACATTTCATCCGGAGGCAAAGACTACCTTTTGAAGCTCCAGCAAAGCGAGGCGGAGAGAACCGGAATCTCTTCACTTAAAATAGGTTACAACAACGTCTTCGGCTACTACATCGAAGTCCGCAACACTTTCAAGGATCTCGTTCCGCCAGAATGGATCCGCAAGCAGACCCTTGTCGGGGCCGAGCGTTACATTACCGGCGAGTTGAAGGAATATGAGGAGAAAATCCTCAGCGCCGAAGACAGGATCTATGCCCTTGAGACGAAAATATATTCCGAACTTGTCGCCCAGATCCAGAAGAATATAGCTGCCATCCAGGCCAATTGCAAGATAATCGCCCGGCTGGACGCCCTGGCGGGGTTCGCCCAGTTGGCGGTCGAGAACAAGTATTGCCGTCCCGAGATAACCAAAGAGCTTTCTCTCGACATCAAAGGCGGCCGTCACCCGGTCATCGAGACGTTGATGCCGCCCGGGGAAGAATATGTCCCCAATGATGTCCACCTGGACGATAAAAAGCAGCAGATCATCATCTTGACCGGTCCAAACATGGCCGGAAAGTCCGCGCTCCTCCGCCAGACGGCATTGATAGTCCTGCTTGCCCAGATTGGCTCTTTCGTCCCTGCCGAGAGCGCCAGGATAGGCTTTTTCGACAAGATTTTCACTCGTGTCGGAGCTTCTGACAACATCTCCCGGGGGGAATCCACATTCATGGTGGAGATGCTGGAGACATCGATGATCCTCCACAACCTTTCGTCCCGCTCCCTCGTCCTTCTGGACGAGATCGGACGAGGCACCTCAACCTATGACGGAATGTCGATCGCGAGGGCTATTGTCGAGTACATCCATGAATATGGCCACGGGGCAAAGACCCTGTTCGCGACTCATTATCACGAGCTTAACGACCTCGAGGAGATTTATCCAAGAGTCAAGAACTTCCACATCGCCGTCAAGGAAGTCGGCACTCAGGTCATATTCCTGCGCAAGCTTAAGGAGGGCGGCACGGCCCATAGTTTCGGTATTCATGTGGCCCGAATGGCCGGAATGCCGAAAGAAGTCGTGCAAAGTGCCGAGAAGACTCTCAAGGCCCTGGAAGTTAATGATTCAGAGCATCTTGTGAGCGCTAAGAAAGGCCAGATAAAAAAGCCGGTCCAGACAAAGGCCGGAACGTTGGAGAGCGACGGTTCCCTGCAGTTGTCTTTCTTCCAGTTGGACGATCCCACATTGTCTTCGCTCAGGGACAAACTTTCTTCCGCCGACCTCAATAACATGACTCCGCTTCAGGCCTTTGACCTGCTCCGCTCCATGAAAGACGAGCTTGGAGTATGACAATCTATCTTACCGGCAGCCCGACCCGTTACGGAGAACCGCGATTCACCGAGGACAACGGTTTTCTTGCCGATGTCAAAGCGTCGCTCGCGAAAGCCACCGGAGGACATCCGCCAAGGGTGTTGCTCGTGAGCGCCGCCCCGGATGACCGTGGATTCACCGACTCTGTGCTGAAGGGAATGAGCGATTGCATCCACTGTTCGGGCATAGAGACGGAAAGCATCACGATGCTGGACCGCAGGAACGCTTCGCAGGCTCCAAGCCTGGTGGAAAACGCCCACTGGATCGTCCTTTGCGGCGGCCATGTCCCGACCCAGAACAAGTTCCTTCATGAGATCAATTTGAAATCCCTGCTCCAGGGCTTCAAAGGTGTGCTGATGGGCTGCAGCGCAGGAAGCATGAACTGTGCCGGGACCGTCTATTCTCACCCCGAGCTTCCTGGAGAAGCCGTGGATCCTGAGTACAAGAGATGGCTTAAGGGATTGGAACTAACTGACATCCAGCTTGTTCCCCATTTGGATCAGGTGCGTTACGCCTCGGTGGATAATCTCCGTCTATTTGAGGACATAGCCTTCCCGGACAGCTGGAACCATCGCTTCTACACATTCCGTGACGGAGGTTATGTGAAGATTACAGACGGAAAACCAACCCTTTACGGGGAGGCTTTCGAAATCAGCCGCGGAGCCATGCGCCGTGTCAGTGAAGAGAATAAAACATATAGCTTTATGAACCTTATATTCATTTCCCCGCATTTTCCACAAACCTACTGGCACTTCTGCGCCGGGGCTAAAGCCAACGGCGTGAATGTGTTGGGCATAGCGGACACCAACTACGAGAACCTGCCGCTCGAACTTCGCCAGAATCTGGACGATTACTATAAAGTGGACAATCTTGAGGACTATGAGCAGATGTACCGGGCGGTCGCCTGGTTCGCTCACAAATGGGGCAAGATTGACTGGATAGAGTCCAACAACGAATATTGGCTCGAGCAGGATGCCCGCCTGCGCACGGATTTCAATGTTACCACAGGCATCCAGACCGACCATATCGCCGCCATAAAGAACAAGAGCGAGATGAAAAAGTACTACGCTCTTGGAGGAATTCCGACGGCAAGGCAGATCAAGGGAGCCGAAGGGCTTGCCAAAGTCAAAGCCTTTGCGAAGAAGACGGGCTATCCGATAATTGCCAAGCCGGACAATGGGATGGGGGCTGGCGGCACAGCCAAATTGTGCGATGACAAAGAGTTGGAGGCTTGGTTCAAAGAGCGCCAGAATGACTTTGCCCTCTATGTGTTCGAGGAATTCATCACCGGTCTTCTGGTGAGCTATGACGCTATTTACAACTCGAAGGGTGAACCGATATTCGAGAACAATTCCGTGTTCCCCACGCCCGTCATGGAGATAGTGCATAAGAATTTGGACTGCTGCTATTGGACAAACAAGACGGTTCCGCCGAAGCTTGCCGCAATCGGCCGCCGCACGGTGAAGGCTTTCGGGATCAAGAGCCGGTTCGTCCATCTGGAGTTCTTCCAGCTGGACAGGGATCGGGAAGGCTTGGGCAAGAAAGGCGACTATGTGGGCCTGGAAGTGAATATGCGCCCTCCGGGTGGTTACACGCCAGACATGATGGACTACGCCCATCAGACCGATGTTTTCCAGATCTGGGCGGACATGGTGGCCTTTGACGAGGCCCGCAAACCTGTCGGGGAGAGCGCCTATGTGGGTTATGTCGGCCGGAGGGACTCTCGCCGTTACAAGCACAGCCATCAGGACCTGCTCGACCGGTATGGCCAGGCTATGTGCATGTGTGAGCGTGTTCCATATGCCCTTTCAGACGATCTCGGGGACATGGCTTACATCGCGCGGCTCCAATCCAAGGCTGAGATCGAAGCCTTCTTCAAGTACGCCACAGAGGAATATGCCTAGTGACGCGTTGAAATCACGCTTTTTTTCCTAAATTTGAGAGTTTTGAGAAAGGTTTTGATTATCACATATTATTGGCCGCCATCCGGGGGTTCCGGGGTGCAGAGATGGGTCAAGTTCGCCAAATACCTTCCGAAAGAAGGGTGGCAGCCCGTTATCTACACTCCTGAGAATCCGGAGCTTACGACCATAGACAAGACTCTCGCCAAAGAAATCCCTCCTCAGGCCGAAATTGTCAAACGACGCATATTCGAGCCTTATGGGATCTATCGCCTTCTGATGGGGAAGGGCAGTTCGACCGACTTGAAGACCCTGACCGCCGCCGGAAGTGACGACAGTGAGGTCAACCCTGTCAGCGGAGGCTCCAAAAACTGGAAGCAGAAGTTGTCGCTCTATATCCGGGGCAATTTCTTTATTCCGGACCCGAGGGTTATGTGGGTCAAGCCTTCGGTGAAGTTTCTCAAGTCTTACTTGAAAGACCATCCGGTCGATGCCATAGTCACGACGGGACCTCCCCAGAGCATGCACCTGATAGGCCTTGAACTGTCAAAAGCCACGCGCCTTCCTTGGATCGCGGATTTCCGTGACCCGTGGACCAAGATGTTCTATTTCAAACATTTGGGCCTTACAAAGAGGTCGGAGGAGAAGCATCTCAAACTTGAGAAACAGGTTCTGGACGGGGCGACAAGGGTGATTGCGGTCTCCCCTATGGTGCGGGATGATTTCCAGTCTATGACCGACACTCGTGTCGAGTTGATCACAAACGGGTTTGACGAGGATGACTTCAACAATCATATCGAAACGGATGAGAACTTCAACATAACCCACACGGGACTCTTCGCCGCCGATGGCAACCCTGAGACCCTTTGGAAAGTCTTGGCAGACAAGTGCTCTTCGGACAATGAGTTCCGCCGCGCTTTGCGGATCCGGCTTGTCGGAAAAACAGACAAGGAGATCATCAAGTCAATTGAAGCGTTTGGCCTCGGACAAAACCTTAAGGATTTCGGCTATCAGAGCCACGAGATCGCTGTCAAAGAGCAGCGAAACGCCTCAACGCTTATTCTTCCGTTGAGGAAAGAGCCTGAATATGAGGCGGTTCTGCCCGGAAAGCTATTTGAGTACCTTGCTTCCCGCCGTCCTATTCTCGGAATAGGCCAGACCGAGGGAGCCATGGCCAAGGTGATCCGGGACACTGGCTCGGGAGTTGTCTATGACTGGCCGGACGAGAAGCGGATCCGTTCTTACATAGACTTTTGCTGGGAGGAGTTCAAGAACGGTGAGTTGATGGACAATACCTCTGACATATCAATCTACAGCCGGCGCAGGCTCACTAAAAAACTTGTCGCCCTGCTTGAAGAAATAACCGAAAAGAGATGAGCAAGACACTTAAGAATATTCTCACTTATGCGGGCATCGTCCTGCTGTTCCTCGTTCTGGCATATTCATTCGTGCCGGAAGTGCTTTCTGGCAAAGTGGTGAACCAGAGCGATATCACCGGCTATAACAGTATGGCCAAAGAAAGTACCGACTGGAACAGGGACCATCCCGACGACCCGCCCCGCTGGACCGGAGCGATGTTCAGCGGAATGCCCAACACCTCGTTCCATCCTTCCGGCGGTGGCGATCTGACCCAGCACGTGTACGGCTATCTGTTCAAGGGAAAGAGACCAGCTAACTGGTTGTTCGTTTCTCTTCTCGGCGCTTTCCTCTTGATGCTGTCCTTGGGTGTCGACAAGTTCCTGGCCATCGGAGGAGCGATAGCGGTCACGTTCTGTTCGTATAACTTCCAGATAATCAAGGTGGGACACAACACCAAGATGCAGGCCCTGGCGCTTATTCCGTGGGTTTTGGCGGCAGTGATATTCACTTACAAATCGGCTTTTAAGAAGAGCGACGGTGGAGGGTGGAAGGACTGGCTGCCGGCCACGGCCCTCGGGGCTGCCTTGTTCGGCCTTGCCCTCAGCCTGCAGATCAAGGCTAACCACCAGCAGATCACTTACTATCTGGCATTGATGATTGTTGTCTATGTGATAGCGCTATTCATCGGGTTGATCGCCGGTAAGGAATTCAAAGCCAAGTTCGGGCGGTTCTTCTCCGCCTCGGCCTTGCTTCTTGTCATCGGCCTTGTCGGAGTCGCCACCAACGCAAATAAACTGGCACCTCTGTACGAATACACAAAGTACACTATGCGAGGAGGTTCCGAGTTGTCCCACCCTACCGGTGGCCAGATCAACAACGAAGGCCTCCAGCTGGATTACGCCACCGCTTGGTCCTATGGATGGGAGGAACTCCCCAACATGATGATTCCCAATTTCAACGGAGGATCATCCGCCGGGGCGGTCAATCCTGAGAAGTCCGAAGTGGTTAAGCTTTTCCGCAAGGCTAAACAGGGCAACCCTCGCGAGGTCGCTAAATCCCTGCCTCTTTACTGGGGCCCGCAGCCTTTCACCGCCGGCCCTATGTACATGGGCGCGATAACCATATTCCTGTTTGTCCTTGGGCTGTTCCTTTACAAGGGAAAAGAGAAATGGTGGATGTTAGCGGCGACGATCCTCGCTGTCTTCCTTGCCCTGGGCAATCATTTCATGTGGTTTACCAAGTTGTTTTATGACTACGCTCCGATGTACAACAAGTTCCGGACGGTGTCTATGGCCTTGGTGACTTTGCAGTTCACCCTTCCGATGCTCGGCTTCCTTGTCCTCAACAGCGTCTTGAAGCAGGAATATACCAAGAAAGAGTTCCTGAAAGCTGGCTGGATAGCCCTCGCCTTGACTGCTGGATTCAGCTTCCTCTGCGTGTTGTTCCCGGGGATAGCCGGCTCATTCACAGGAGGTTCCGACTCATCCATGCAGGATGTGCTGGTGGATGCCCTCAAGGTTGACCGTCGCCATCTTCTTGTCACGGACGCTCTCTGGTCGACCATCCTCATCGTGGTCACTTTCGGCCTTATCCTTTGGGCCTATAAAGTACCTCCTAAGGCCCCTAAGTCTTATGCGTCAGATCCCCACATCGGCAATGCCCGGAGAGTCGAGGCTCTGGTGGGAATATGCCTTCTTATCCTTGTCAACATGTTCGTTGTCGGGAAGCGTTATCTCAATTCGGACGACTTTATGACTCCCCGTCAGTTCAGCAGCCATTTCAACCAGAGAACCGTTGACAAGATAATCCTCGAGGACAAGAGCCCTTCCTACAGGGTGGCCGACTTGACGACAGACATATTCAACGACTCCTACAACTCATTCTGGCATAAGAATATCGGTGGTTATAGCCCTGCCAAGCTCCAGCGTTATCAGGATCTCATTGACAGGTACTTGACAAAAGAATTGCAGAGCGTTTTTATGGCTTTCTCTGGCGCCAAGACCTTGCAGGACATGGAAAGTGCCCTGCCCGATCTTAAGGTGATGTCTGCGTTGAATACGAAGTATCTGATTGTGAATGAGGAGGTTCCGCCGGTAGTTAATCGTGGCGCTTATGGCAACGCTTGGTTCGTTGACGGCTTTGTCGAGGCGGCTACTCCAGACGAGGAGATCGGCTTGATCGAGTCCACAGACTTGAAGACTACTGCCATTATTGGAGCGGACTTCAAGACTCCCTCTGTCCTCCGGAGCGAAGCGAAGGATTCAGTTTCCGACACCATCCAGATGACATATTACAGTCCCAACGAGCTGCATTACCACTATGTCGCCTCCTCGGATCGCCCTGTGGTGTTCAGCGAGGTCTATTACCCGAAGGGTTGGCACGCCAGTGTGGATCCTTCGACAGGCTCAGGATCCGAACTGGATCTGTTCAGGGTTGATTGGATCTTGCGAGGCGCTGTCCTTCCCGCTGGCGAGCACGACATTGTGATGCGTTTCGATCCGAAGGTCTATCCCGTGAGCGAGAATGTCTCAAAGGCATCTTCAATCACATTGCTGCTCTTGATTGCGGCCGCCGTGGCGGGAATGATCCTCGGCCGGAAGAGAAAAACCGAATAACCGTTTAACTATTTATAACACAAAACATTATGGAAGAGAATAAAACACAGGAGACATTCGATCCCAGGGATCTGAATCAGGACGGAAAAGTCACATTGGGCGAAAAGGTCCAGTATGCCGCCGGACAGGCTGCCGAGAAGGCCAAGGATGTGGCCGGCAAGGTCGCTGACAAGACAAAAGTCGTAGCCGGCAAGGTTGCTGACAAGAGCAAGGAGCTTTATGCTGAGGCGAAAGAGAAGGCCGTAGATCTCAAAGAGAAGGCCGCTGACAAAATCGACACCGCCAAGCAGAAGATCCAGGAGAAGAAGGACGCGAAACAAGCCTAGTCATGAAAAGGCGTGGTTTCGCTGCCGTGGCCATATTGTGCTGCGCCCTGACAGTCTCAGGGTGCAGCCTTTTCAGGGCCGCTGGCAAGCTCGGGAAACTTTTCGGAGGCGGTAAATCTTCCACCGTCGTGACCGTTGTCAAGATCATCGGTTCCATCCTGGGCCAGTTCTATGACACGACGACGAAAAAGGCTCTGGTAGGATCCTGGGTCTATGAGGAGCCGGCCATCCAGTTCGAGAGCAAAAACCTTCTTGACCAAGCAGGAGGCGTGGTCGCCAGCCAGAATGTCGCGGACAACATCTCTCCTTATTTCGAGGCGCTGGGACTCAAGACAGGAAGTTTGTCACTGCAGTTGAAGGAGGACAACACTTGCACCTACACGATTGGAAACCAATCATTTGACGGGACTTACGACTTCGATGAGGAAACAAAGAAACTCAGCATGAAGGTGGGTTTCATCCCTCTCCCCGCAGCCTATATGTCAGTGGTCAACAACCAGATGGCAATGACCTTTGACTCATCTATGTTGCTGAATATCATCAAGGTTGTTGGCTCTGTCGGATCGAACTCCAGTCAGTCCAACTTTGCCTCGATCTCCAAGCTCGCCGACTCCTACGACGGCATGAAGACCGGCTTCACATTCTGCCGGGCGAAGTAGTCCATAGGCATCGTCAGAAGTTAACCCGATATGTGAAATTCGGCATTATCGGGAAGATACTCAGCTTTTTCCATTTGCTTTCTTCGCTATCCCATGAAAGGCTATATGTGTTATGGCGATTTGTGAGATTGTAAATCCCGAAGGAAAGGTTCTGGTTTCTCTTTTTGCCGATAGTCAAATGAAAACCACAATCCATCCTGAAATAAGCGGGAAGATGGAAGTTGTTGGGGTGGGAAGTATAATCGGCTTCCGCTGTCTCCCTTCTATCTTCTGAACCAAGAGAATAAACATAATATGAGCCGCTCTTAACGGTTTCCCAATGGCCGCTCATGTATGAGAGTCCGGCTGTAAGGCTCTGGGACTTGGAAAACTTATACTCTCCGGTCAGGTTTATTATGTGCCGACGATCAAACTTGAAGGGGAATGGTCGGCCATCATTCATGGAAGAGAACACCCTGTCAGTGTGGGATAGGGTATAGGAGAGTTGCCCGTTAAGACGATTTGTCTCAATGCGTGAGATAACTTCCAGACCAAAAGATCGACCTGTACCGCTTTCCAGATTGCTCTGCCACTCTCTCCAGTTTGAATTGAAGAAAGAGGAAGCGTCGGAATAGAAGACCAGGTTCTTCATTTGTTTATAAAAACCACCACCTGAAATATAAAGACTCCCGGAAGAATAGTCAAAGCCAACCCAGGCTTGATCAGCTAATTCAGGTTTATTCTTCATGTTAGAAGGAATGAGCATTTCCATTGACCAGCCGGTGGGGATACCTTCAAGCGAATGGAAATACTGAATGGTGTGATCATATGTTGCCTTTATGGAAATGACAGGACTCAAATCATATGAAACCAGCAAATCCGAGCAGGGATTACAGATCATGTGGTCCCCAGCTCCAAAGACTGTGGCCCTGAACCCCGCAGTGGTGCGGAACGGTCCGTTACTATAATTAAACAGACCGTGCATGGAACCCCGAACAGTAGTGAGCGAACGGCCTGCTGTAGCAATTAGCTTTTTACGATTATAAACTTTTGAGACACCTGGCATAAAGAACGACACGAATCCATCCGCTCCTGTTTGAATATTCAGCTTGGGGCTGACTTGTTTGGAGACCATAGCCTGCAGACCTTCTTCAGTGAGTGATGATTGAAGGGCCATGCGCGTGGTCTTTGGCTTGATAACATGCTGTTGGTTCTGGACAGCTCGAAATCCATTGTGAGAGAGTCTCACTTCCATTTTCCATCCGAAAGCGGTTACTCTTTCCCAAGCGAGATTAGCGATTACGTTGCTCCAACCGAGCGACTGGGATGACGATTTGTCGGGATTGTAGCCATATTGGTCAATACT
>OMQO01000183.1 GCA_900313275.1 uncultured Bacteroidales bacterium | reverse complement strand
ATGAAGAATCCAAGCTGTTTCATCGAAAATGACAGCTTGTCGGGGAATGGTCCTCACTACCATGACCATCTTACCCCGAAAGAAAGCGCGATCGACATAATCAAGCATGTCTCTGACGGATTGGAACTGGCGAAGGAATACAATCTCCCGGCGCTTGTGACTGACTTTATCCGGACTCATCACGGCACGTCCAACACCGGATACTTTTATGCGAAATACCTCAATGCCGGAGGTGATCCTAAAGATGTCGATTGTTTCTTTTACAAAGGTTCCAAGCCCCGCTCAAAAGAGCAAGTGATCCTGATGCTATGTGATAGTGTCGAGGCGGCTTCGAGGACCTTGAAAGACAACTCCCCTGAGACATTCTCCGAGTTTGTCGAGAACATTGTGGAGAACAAGATCCTGATCGGACAGCTTGACGATGCGGACATCTCCATCAAACAACTTAACACTGTGAAAGAGGTTTTGAAGAGTTATCTCTCCCAATTGTATCATGAGAGAGTCGTTTATCCCGGAAGGAATAATTAGTATTAAATGATAAGATATTATGGAAGTAATTAAGAACCAAATTGATGACCTGAACATCGAAGTGACAATCAACCTCAAGGGCGAGGATTACGCTGAGCAGGAGAAGAAGAGGCTTGCCGCCTATCGTAGGAACGCTGACTTCAAGGGTTTCCGCAAAGGAATGGTCCCTGCCCAGTTGGTGAAGAAGATCTATGGCGACCAAGCTCTTTATGAGGCTATCAACACCATCATCTCAGAGCAGTTGGACAAGTTCATTAAGGACAATGATCTTCATATTCTCGGTGAACCGATCCCCAGTGAGTCGCAGAAGGAGAACGAGTGGGTTGACGGAGCCGATTTCGAGTTCAAGTTTGACCTTGGTCTCTCTCCGGACATCAATATTGAGCTTTCCAAGGATGACAAGATCCCTTACTACAAGATCACTGTCACCGAGGATGCCAAATCCAAGATGAAGGAGAACATCCTGCATCAGTATGGTCAGCTCGAGGAGGGCGAGGCCGCTGGAGAAGAGGACTATGTGGTTGTGGACTTCAAACAGGGTGAGAAGGTCGTTGAAGGAGCCTATGTTTCTGTGAGCAAAGTCGCTGGTGTGGCCAGGGATAAGTTTGTCGGAGCCAAGGTTGACGACACTTTCGAGGTTGATGTGAATGAAGCCTTCACCAATGAGACCGATAGGGCATCCATGTTGAAGATGAAGAAAGAGGAACTCGCTGAATTAGAGCCTGTTTGGAAGGCTACAGTGGTGAATGTCAAGACTTTCGTTCCCGCCACCGAGAGCCAGGAGACCTATGATAAGATCTTCGGTAAAGACGTCGTGAAGACTCCGGAGGAGTTCGATGCCAAGATCGCTGAGCGTCTTGAGAATGAGTACAAACAGGAGGCGGATTACAGGGTTTCGCAAGATTTGCGCAAATATCTGGTAGATAAAGCTGGTGTGCAGGTTCCCGAGGCGTTCCTGAAGAGGTGGCTCTATGAGAGCAACAAAGAGAAGTTCACGAAAGAGCAGGTTGACAACGAGTTCGATTCATTCCTCGGTGATTTCCGCTGGCAGCTTGTGCGTGGTTATCTTATGAAGAAACTCGGTCTCAAGATCGAGGATAAGGACATGCTTGACGCCGCTAAGGCTTATGCCTCCTACCAGTACGCCATGTACGGGATGGGCAATGTCCCCGAGCAGTTCATCACTGATGCCGCCATGAATATGCTCAAGGATGAGCGCCAGATCCGCAACATTGAGGAAAGTGTTGAGAACGAGAAGGTTGTCGCCGCCGTCAAGGAGGCTGTCACTCTTCAGAACAAGAAAATTTCCGAGGCCAAGTTCCGTGAATTGAAATAATTATGAAAGACGAATTCAAGAAATACGCCGTCAAAGGCTTGGGGCTCAGCTCGATGACCCTTGACCGTTATGGCAGGGCGGTTGATGCCTACATCAACCCTACCATCATTGAGGAGAGGAAGCTGAATGTAGCGTCGATGGACGTTTTCAGCCGCCTCATGATGGACAGGATCATATTCCTTGGAGTGCCGATAGATGATGATGTGGCGAATATTGTCCAGGCTCAGCTTCTTTTCCTAGCCTCGACAGATTCTTCCGCTGACATCTCCTTGTATCTCAACACACCTGGTGGTCAGGTGACCTCCGGTCTCGCCATCTATGACACGATGCAGCTGATTGAGCCCGATGTGGCCACGATTTGTACCGGTATGGCGGCCTCGATGGGTTCGGTGCTGCTTTGCGCCGGAGCAAAGGGCAAGCGTTCTTGCCTGCCTCACTCGAGGGTCCTTATCCATCAGCCGTTGGGAGGTGCCCAAGGCCAGGCTTCGGACATCATGATTGCCGCCAAGGAGATTGAGAAGACCCGCAAGGAACTCTATGACATAATCTCCTCCCACTCTGGACAGCCTTATGAGAAAGTTTTCGCTGACGCTGACAGGGACTATTGGATGACTGCCACCGAGGCTCTCGAATACGGTATGGTGGACGAGATTTTGTCCAAGAAGGCCAAGTGATGGCTCAGAAAGGCAAAACCCAGAACCACTGCATGTTCTGCGGCAGGTCGGAACGGGACGTTCCTTTCCTGCTGCAAGGCATTGACGGATTCATTTGCAGTGATTGTGTGGAGCTCGCCCACGACTATCTCAAAGATTCCAAGATACTTTCTTCCAAGTCATCATCTTCCGATGAGAGGATTGAGGACAAGAACAAGCCAGCCGACATAAAGGCCTTTTTGGATGAATATGTCATCGGTCAGGACAGGGCAAAGAAGATGCTTTCCGTGGCTGTTTACAACCACTACAAAAGGATTAACCACAACCTTGTGGACAAGCCCGATGATGGTGTCGAGCTAGAGAAGTCCAACATCCTTCTCGTCGGTCCGACCGGTACCGGTAAGACCTTGTTGGCCAAGACTATAGCCAAAATGCTCGGGGTGCCTTTCACGATTGTGGATGCTACCGTTCTCACTGAGGCAGGTTATGTCGGCGAGGATGTGGAGAGCCTTTTGACCCGTCTTCTCGAAGAGGCTGATTTCGATGTGGCTAAGGCCGAGAGGGGGATAGTGTTTATTGATGAGCTTGACAAGATAGCCCGCAAGAGTGACAATCCGTCTATCACCCGGGATGTGTCCGGTGAGGGAGTTCAGCAAGCGTTGCTGAAGTTGCTTGAAGGCAATGTGGTGAATGTGCCACCGAAAGGCGGGCGCAAGCATCCTGAGCAGGAGTTTATCCATGTCAACACCCAGAACATTCTGTTCATCTGCGGCGGAGCTTTCGAGGGAATTGAGCGAAGGATAGCTCAGAGGCTGAACACCCAGGTGATAGGATTCGGGGCGACTCGGAAGCAGAAGATCGACAAGGAGAATCTCTTGAGATATGTCGACGCGCAAGACATGCGAGCCTATGGGCTTATTCCCGAGATCATAGGCCGTCTGCCGGTCATCACGTATCTTGACGCGCTTGACAGGGATGCCTTGCTGCGAATATTGACTGAGCCAAAGAATGCTGTCTTGAAGCAGTACGCCAAGCTCTTTGAGATGGACGGAATAACTCTCAAGATTGCCCCGGGTGTGAAGGAACTCATCGTTGACACCGCGATCAAGAACAAATTGGGAGCCAGAGGTTTACGCTCAATATGTGAGCAGATCTTCGATGATGCCATGTTTGATGCCCCGTCTTCGGGGAAGAAGACATTCACTGTCACTTTGGCTTACGCTAAGGAAAAATTAGCTGACCAGATATGAGTTTCAGATTCACAGGATTGATAGTGGGGGCGGCTTTGTTTTTGGCCGCTTCCTCTTTTATGGTCAGTTGTGACCGCAAGGAAGTCCAGGAGACCTACAATAACCCTGTCATGGCAAGTGACTGCCCCGATCCTTCGATTCTGGATAACCGCTCCCGTGACGGGTATTACTATGCCTATTCCACTCGGATCAGGTTGGGGGATGACTTCTGCCAGATTCCTGTCTATAGGAGCGTGAATCTCGTGGATTGGGGATTGGTTGGAGAGGCGTTCCCGTCCGGAACCTGCCCGTCCTGGGAATCTGATGGTGTCCTATGGGCGCCGGACATCAACTACATTGGCGGGCAGTATGTCCTTTATTACGCCATGGGAGTATGGGGCGACCACGACAGGAGCGCTTCCGGAGTGGCTGTGTCGGATTCGCCGACCGGCCCCTTCAAGGATTTGGGGATGCTCGTTTCAATGTCCAACACAGGAGTGGGTAACTCTAT
>OMQO01000182.1 GCA_900313275.1 uncultured Bacteroidales bacterium | reverse complement strand
GCCGAGGGCGCCGATGAACATGACAGCCACAGCGCCTGCCTGACCGACAGCGTCGGAGGCGAATCCCATCAACAGCGGGAATATCGTTCCGCCGAAAAGACCCATGATCAACAGTCCCGAGACCTCGTTCTGCTTGTCAGGCACTGCCAGAAGAGCCTGTGAGAAGACGATTGAGAAGAGGTTGGAATTAGCCAGGCCGATCATCACTATGGCCGTGTAAAGCACTGCCTTTGTGTTGCCGAAGAACATGAGGCACAGGGCGGCGATCATCAGTATCACATTGAGCAAGAAGAACTTCTTGTGGCTGAACTTTGACAGGATGAATGACCCCAGGAGGCTTCCAACCGTTCTGCAAATGAAGTAGAGGCTCGTGGCGAATCCCGCCTGTGTAAGGCTCATCCCTACTCGCTCCATAAGGAGTTTAGGGGCAGTCGTGTTGATGCCCACATCCATTCCCACATGGCAGATAATGCTTATGAATGAGAACAGGACGAATGGCTTCCCAAGCAATCTCAGGCAGTCAGCGAAACTGGAAGCCTTGTCGGTCACCTGCTCACGCTCAATGGATGTCCCCCCGAGAAGAAGTGCGGCCAGTATGCCGATAATCCCATATACGGGGAATAGCAACCTCCAGCCGAGCCCGAAGGATGGCAAGGCGGCGGTGGCTCCCCACATGGCTATGTAAGGGGCCATGAATGAGGCGATGGCTTTCACGAACTGTCCGAAAGTCATTGTGCTGGCGAGACCGTCACCTTTCACTATGTTGGCTATCAGCGGGTTGAGGGATGTCTGCATGATGGCGTTACCGATTCCGAGCAGGGAGAAGGCGGCCAGCATCAAAGCGTAACTTTCCCCGAAGATAGGGAGCAGCAGCGAGAGGATGGTTATCGCCAGAGACAGCATGACTGTGTTCTTCCTGCCTATCTTATTCATCAGCATTCCTGTCGGGATGGAGAATATCAGGAACCAGAAGAACACCAGCGAGGGGAATATGTTGGCTGAAGAATCGCTTAGATTGAGGTCAGCCTGCACATAGTTGGACGCTATGCCCACGAGGTCCACGAACCCCATGGCGAAGAAGCATAGCATCACCGGGATGAGCTGTAATTTTTTATTCATATTCATAAATTAGATGTACTTGAAAGGTTTGAATGGTCTGCCGCCCGCAAGGATCTCTTGCCTGGCTTCGTCGAAGGTGACCTTCTCGCCGGAACGGACCGCCGCATTGGTCATCATCGTTGCGATGGAGTGGTTGTAACCGGCCAGAACAGGTGCGTTGGGCTCTTTGCGGCTCTTGACGCACTCCATCCAGTTGCGCATGTGAAGATAAGTCATGTCGTCTCCTCCGGTGTTGGCTCCAGTCTCGCTCTTGATGGAGGGGAGCTTGAAGGTCTCAAGCAGGTTGGCCTCCATTCCCATGGCGCTGGCGTCACCGGCGCCAAGGCCTCCGGCAGAGGTCACCTCGTTGGTGTCGAGGTTGAGGGTGCCACCGTTTGAGAAGTACAATTCCTTCGTTCCTCCGGCTGAATTGGTGAATCTCGAGGTATATAGCACCTGGAAGCCGTCGTCCGAACCTTCAGGACCGTAATCCATGACGGCAGTCAGGGTGTCGTAGTTGCGGCGGCCGTCCTTCCATAGGTAGATGCCTCCGTTGGCGGCCACGCTCCTGGGATGGCTCAAGCCGGTGAACCAGTGGACAGTGTCGATCTGATGCGACATCCATTGCCCGGGGATGCCAGATGAATATGGCCAGAAGAGCCTGTATTCCAAATACTTCCTCGGATCCCACGGCTCATGGGGACGGTTGCAAAGGAATCTCTTCCAGTCAGTGTCCTCCTCACGGCATTCGGCGACCAAAGCGGGTCTGCGCCAGCGCCCTGGCTGGTTTACGTTCCAACTCATCTCGACCATTGTGATAGGTCCGAATTTGCCGGATTTTATGTACTCGCAAGCGGCTTGGTAATTCGGGGCTGAACGCCTTTGGGAACCTATCTGGATTATCCTGCCGGAGCCTTGCGCGATCTTCAGGGCTTTCCGGGCGTCCGCCATGGTCTCCGCGAAAGGTTTCTCGCAGTAGGCGTCACAGCCCGCCTCGACGGCCTCGATGAGGTGGAGGGCATGCTGGAAGTCGGCTGTCGAGATGATCACAGCATCGCACATTCCGGACTCGTAAAGCTCCTCGTTGTTGCGGAACAACTTGACATCGATGCCGAAGTTTTCCTTGAAAAACACCCTGGCTTCTTCCCGTCGGCGGTTCCAGATGTCCGAGACGGCGACGATCTCGAATCCGAGCTCTTCGGCGCTCGCCATGAAAGTAGGGATCAAGGAGCCTCTGCAACGGTCTGAGAATCCGATGATTCCGACCCTTATCTTGTCGTTGGCCTTCTTTGATCCAGAATAAATCTTGGCGTCGAGCGCCAGACCTCCAAGCATCAGGCCTCCAGTGGCCACCATGCTCGTCTTGATGAATTCTCTTCTGGTCTGCATAGTCTTTATGAGGGTGTTATTTAATTGATTGGATTTGCTCTTTCATGACAGCGACTGCCTTTGGCAGCTGGGCTCCGATGTCTTGCCAGGAGCATTCAAATGAGATCCTGCCTTCGTATTTGATGCTCTTGAGGGCCTTGAAGTAGGGGGTGAAGTCATCTCCTTTGACTCCAGGCGGGGTGCGTTCCTCGCACTCCGCTATGTGGCAGTGGACCAGTTTGTCTGCAGAGCTCACTATGTCCTCCGGCGGCTCTTGCATCCTGGCCATATGGAACAGGTCGGCTATCACGCGAATGTATTCACTGCCGGTTTCCCTGGCGATCCGGGCGCCTTCAGGGACTGTGTTGATGAAATTGGTCTCGGAGGTCTGCAGAGGCTCAATGGCTAAGATAACCTTATGCTTTTCGGCCGCTGGGGCGATTCTTTTCAGGAAGTCAACAAACTGTTTTTCAGCATCTTCCCGATTGAAACCTTCCGGAATGCTTCTGGACCCGCTGCTTCCCAGCACCAGTATCTTAATCCCGATCTCGGATGCTCTTCGCAGCGCTGTCTCGGAATACTTGACAGCCCTGTCGATGTCGGCCTCAGGCCCCACAATCTTGATATCCCCCGGGAAGAATCCGTTCGCTGAATAGATAGGCGGAGTTATAGTTGAGGCCAAGGCTTTGTTGGAGGCGAACTCCTCATCGCTTTTCTCTGGCATAAGGAAGCCGCTCACATTGGCTTCAATATAGTCCAGACCTGCCTCTTTGGCGGCTTCGGCGTGTACGATGCCACAGATGCCGAGATGCTCGTCCAGATTGAATTCGTACTTCGGACCGCAACTTTGAAGCAGGAGCATCCCGCTCAAAGCCACGGCGGATAAAAGGGTAGGAATCGCACGCATAAGTGAAAAAAGTGTTATCTTTACAAATATAACCATTTATCGTCCATAAACAACCACCACATCATGAGGTTTCTCAAGTTCTTGGTAACGCTCTCGGCCATCGCGTTCCTTCTTCCGGCCGAAGCTTTCGCACAGAAACAGAATGTCAATTACGACGAGGCCGCCGTTGCTCCGTACGAGCTTCCTGATCCCCTCGTTTTCGCGAACGGGAAGAAGGTTCGCAAGAATCAATGGCCCGAGCGCCGCCGGGAGATTCTCGACATGTTCCAGCATGAGATGTATGGAGTCTTGCCTCCCAAAGGTGACGGAATATTCCTTGAGACTATTGAGGAAGGACCTACACTTTATGGTCAGGGAACCAGGCGGCAGGTGCGCATGTGGTTCCGTCCAGACAAGACCGGGCCGAAGGTGGATTGGCTGATCGTCACCCCGAACAATGTGGAAGGTCCTGTCCCTGTGGTACTTCTGTACAATTATACCGGCAATCACGCTGTCCTCGGGGATCCTGAGATCCTTGTGCCTGACGCTTGGTTCGCGGGCCTTTTCGGAGAGCAGGACAACAAGGCCTTGGCGGCTGACAGAGGAAAATATAACCGGGACGGGGAGAAAAGTGTCTATCCGATCGGTACGCTCGCCGCAAGAGGATACGCGACTGTGACGGCTTGTTACAATGAGGTGTCCCCGGATCCGAATATGCGTCAAGAGAAAGACGGTGTCGAGATGCAGGACTCATTCGCCTACACTGGAAGATTCGACCTCTGGGGCCCCAGGGATCCCGCCAAAGACGACAACACCACGTCCCTCATGGCTTGGGCGTGGGTGCTTATGAGGGCCATGGACATGATCGAGTCTGATCCGACCCTTGACCAGAGCCGTGTGATCCTGACCGGGTATTCGAGGCTCGCTAAGGCAGCATTGGTCG
>OMQO01000088.1 GCA_900313275.1 uncultured Bacteroidales bacterium | reverse complement strand
ATGCCGATAAGGCCATTTCCGCTTTGGCGACTCTTCCGGATTCGGAAGAAAAACACTATCTTTCGGAAATAGCCGCATTTACTGTACGCAGAGACAAATGACTTTGAAGGACATCATAGGCAACAAAGACGCTGTCACGGCATTGGAAGGAATGATCCGTGATGGCCGTGTCCCTCATGCCATGATGCTCTATGAGAATGATGGTTGCGGGGCTATGGCGCTGACTTTGGCCTTCCTGTCCGACCTGTTCGACAGCGAGCGTAAAGTCTCCGGCCTTATGCATCCTGATGTCCATTATGTCTATCCGGTGGCTTCTGGAACAAAGGTTAACGAGAAGGTGGAAAAACTCCGGGCGGAGTTGTTCCTCGGTTATTGGCGTGATCTCATAAAGACCAATCCGTATGCGTTGGAGTCTGAGATCAATGACGCTTTCGGAGTTGCCGGCAAGCAGACTTCCATCAACAATGCAGAGGCTAAGGAGATCCTTGAGACCATCTACTTGACTCCGGTTGAGGGCGGTTGGAAAGCGGTTGTGGTGTATCTTCCTGAGAAGATGAACGCCGCCGCGGCCAACCGTCTGCTTAAGGCGGTTGAGGAACCTCCCGAGAAGACCGTCTTCATGATGATTACCCATGCCCCTGAAAAAGTGTTGCAGACGATTTCGTCCAGATGTCAGGCCTTGAGGGTCCATCCGTTATCTAAGTCCGAAGTCGCTGAGGTGCTGGAATCCAGGTTCGAAAAAGAGGAAGGCGATGCCCTTGCTGCCGCCCAGGTGGCTGGTGGAAGCATCGGAGAGGCCTTGCGTTATCTGTCCGGGAAAGAGGATTATGAGGAGCAGATGAGTATCTTCTCCGGTTTGATGGAAGCACTTGGGTCTAAGGATCTTAACTCGGCCTTGAATTATGCTGAGGCATTGGCCGGATTGGGGTCTCGGGAAAAACAGAAAGCTTTTTGTAAATTTGCCGCGGAGAACCTGCGCAAGGTGTTTCTCCTCCAGCAGAAATTGCCCCAGATCGCTGGTTTGGCGCCAGGTGAGGAATCATTTCTTGCTCCGGTGGCGACGAAATGCAAGAAAAGTTTCCCTCGGCAGGCGCTTTCCTGCCTCGACAGGGCGGCTCTTCTGATTGACAGGAATGTGCTGCAGAGGATAATCTTCTGCGACCTTGTCTGCAGATTGTACTCCATATTTTGACGACTGAGATGGAAAATATTGATAATGAGACCATAAAGTTCGATTGCAACCGCGGGTGCACAGTCAGCCGCGACAGCGAGACCGGTGAATACGAATGTGATTACCGGCAGGGCTGTTGCAAGCTTGAGTCATACAACTGGCTCAAAGGTGTAACTCAGGAGCAGTATAAGGATCTCTTCGAAGTTCGTTTCAAGAACACTAGGAAGGGAATATATGTCAATGCCTCAGGGCAGGGTATAAAGACGGGAGATTTGGTCATTGTGGAGGCCACTAACGGTCACGACCTTGGAATAGTCACTCTGGAAGGACCTGTCGTGGGTCGGCAGATGCGGTGCAAAGGAATTGATTCTGAGGTGGTTCCGCTTAAGAAAATCTACCGTCGCGCCAAGCCTTTCGACATAGCCAAATGGCAGGAAGCTATTGCCCGGGAGCAGGACACGATGATCCAAGCCCGCAGGATAGCCGCTGAGTTGGGGCTTGACATGAAGATCGGAGATGTGGAGTTCCAAGGAGACGGCACTAAGGCCATATTCTATTATATCGCTGATGGCAGGGTCGATTTCCGCCAGCTCATCAAGGTCTATGCTGAGGAGTTCCGTATAAGGATTGAGATGAAACAGATCGGAGCCCGCCAGGAAGCTGGTCTTATCGGCGGCCTTGGGGTTTGTGGCCGGGAGCTTTGCTGTGCCAATTACATCACCAATTTCCAGTCAATATCCACTTCCGCGGCCAGAGTTCAGGACTTGTCTTTGAATCCCCAGAAACTTGCGGGCCAGTGCGGGAAACTGAAGTGCTGTCTCAACTATGAGGTCGCCAATTATATGGATGCCCAGACCAGGATCCCCAAGGTCACAGAACCCCTTGAGTTTGAGGATGGTCCCGCCTATCTGGTCAAGACTGACATCCTTCAGGAGACGATGTATTTCTCCTATGAGAAAGGATCACTCACCAATGTTTACTCTCTCCATGCCTCTGAAGTTCGTGAGATCATCATGATGAACAGGAACGGCCAGAGGCCGGAATCATTGAAGAGCGAGCCGGAACCGATTGGCCCTCAGTTTATTTCCGCAGTGGGGGATGACAGCATCACCCGTTTCGACAAGCCTAAGAAGAGCAAGAACAAAGGGCGCTCAGGGAAGAAAGGCGGCCGTGGACGCCGTCCGAGGAACGACGATAACTGATTCGGGATGAGAGGCCGTGTCCTTTTGTGCGCTATGGCTTTGGCGCTGATTTGTTGCTCCCGTCCTTCTTCCCGTGAATATTTCGTGATGAGGGAGGATGCCGAGTACGGGGATACATATTCATTCAACATCGATCTTACCGACTCTCTTCTTACATACAAATTGGATTTTTTCACCCGGCTCGAGATGGTTCCATTCCAGGAAATGCCGGATGAAGATATAATCCTGGACCTTAGGTGGTTCTCTTCTTTGGGCGAGATTCTGACGGACACATTGGTCGTGAGTCTGGCTGGTCCGGCAGGGGATAGTTTCTTTTCGAGGGACATAATCACTCCTTACGACAATGAGTTGATAATGGGCGTTCCTGATGAGTGGCGACTGAACGCCAAGGTGGTTAATGACTCGGAGGAGATAAGGGGACTAGGCATCATTTTGAGTCAACGCTGATGGGACACGATAAGTTAAGGAAATTCGCTGAGAATGAGACATTTGCCTGCCTTTTGCAGCCAGATGCCTCGAAAGTGTTGGACAAAAGCGGCGTTCCTTCGGATGGCCTCAAACTCCATGACCATCCTATCAAGGGTCATTGGAACGGGACTATGTTCAAGGACGACAAGCCGATAGTGCTGGAGCTTGGTTGCGGAAAAGGGGAGTACACGATTGACCTTTCTAGGCGGATTCCCGATAGGAATTATATCGGCGTGGACATCAAAGGGGCGAGACTATGGCGTGGAGCCAAGACGGCCACTGAGGAGGGACTCGGGAATGTGGCGTTCCTGCGTACCAGGATTGAGTTCATCGAGGCTTTTTTCGGTCCGGGGGAGGTCAGTGAGATTTGGCTGACGTTTTCTGATCCGCAGCTGAAGAGTGAGAATAGCCGTTTGACGAGTCCGTTATTCCTTGAGCGTTACCGCAAGTTCCTCCGTCCAAGCGGCATCATCCATCTCAAGACCGACAGCCGTTTCCTTCATGAGTATTCCAAGGCCGTGGCCCTCGAGAACGGTCTTGACATCTTGGCAGCAACAACGGACCTTTACGGCTCCGAGGGAGTGTTCCCCCCGTTCAACGTCCGCTCCGCGGACCCCACCACCGGCTTCGCCGGCGGTCCCCCCTCTTACGTGGCCGAGGGTGGCCACGGTTGCCGGGGGGAATACTCCCTCGGAGCGGAGTTATTCGAAGTGCAGACGTTTTATGAGAAGATGTTCCTGGCGCAGGGATACAAGATAACTTATCTGGCGTTCACAATCGACCATAATGGTCCGTACAAACACCCGACTGCCTTTGACTCAGACTATTGGCGCTCGATAGAGGGGCCTCGTAGATTTGTTCACTCACCGACTTCTTCCCAAAGGTAGAGCCTGTCGCCCCGGCGCAACTTGCGGTCGCCTTTCCAGTCATCGGGAAATGACACGGGAATAGAGCAAAGATCGCCTTTCCTGGCCTCTTGGACAGGCTTAAGGTCAACCCTTATCTCTTCCACACGTCCTTCATAAACTCCGGTAGTGGCCCCTATGGCGATGAAATCATCACCAACTTTAACTATCCCTGACTCTACAAGGACTTCCGCCACCCCGATCTTGTCGTACCAGTTGGTGACCTTTCCGAAATATGTCTTCCGCCGGGTAGCATGGCTGCCGTAAATCTCGCTCCACTGGGCCATCTTTCCTCCCTGGTACCATCCATTCCAGAAGCCTCTGTTGAACACTTCTGACAGACGATCTTTCAGACCGGCGGCAAGCTCCGGAGTGTAGGTCCCATCGCAAATCGCGTCAGCCGCTTTCCGATAGCAGCCGGCGGCTCTTTTCACATATTCAGCGGACCTGGCCCTGCCCTCTATCTTGAACACCTTGACTCCCGCTTCGACCATCTTGTCAAGGTATTCGATCGTGCAGAGATCCTTGGGAGAGAGGATATAGCGGTTGTCTATCTCAAGCCCTTCCCCGGTCTCGATGTCGGTCAGGGTGTAGCCCCTCCTGCAGATCTGGTAGCAGTCGCCCCTGTTCGCCGAATGACCGCAATTGTGGAGGCTGAGGTAGCACTTCCCGGAAACCGCCATGCACAAGGCGCCATGGGCGAACATCTCAATCCTGACAAGATTCCCCGATGGTCCTTTAATATCCTCATCGTCAATGGCTTGACAGATGGCTTTGACTTGGCCGAGATTCAATTCCCTGGCCAGCACGATGACATCGGCGAACCTTGACCAGAACCTCAGGGCTTCTATGTTGGAGACGTTCAACTGGGTTGAGGCATGAACTTCCAATCCAATCTCCCGGCAATAGCTGATAGCCGCCATGTCAGAAGCTATAATAGCGTCAACTCCGGCGTCTTTGGCTGCCATAAGGGCTTGCCGCATCGCTGCCAGGTCCTCTTCGTAAAGCACAATATTCAGAGTCATGTAAGTCTTGACTCCCGCCTCGCGACAGATCCTTGTTATCTCCGGTAAATCATTAGGGGAGAAATTGTTGGCGGAGTGGGAGCGCATGTTTAGCCGTCCGACTCCGAAATACACGGAGTCAGCTCCTCCCTCAATCGCCGCGGCCAGGCACTCGAAGTTTCCCGCCGGAGCCATTATCTCAAGGTCTTTCCTGTCCAATTATGTGGATAAACAGCTAGAGTTCTAAAACTAATTGTTCTAAAGGTATATTCTTCTTATACGGAATGCGATCCTCTCCTGAATAATGCAATATACAGTCAGCCACATAGCGCCCCAGATTGACAGGAACTGCATTGCCTATCATTTGTTCTATATCTGTTTTTGCTCCTTCAAAAGAGAAATCTTCAGGGAAAGTTTGAATCATGCTCCTTTCCTTGGTTGTCAGCGGTCGTATTCCAATTGTTGAATCCACCGGATCACCATGGTGTAATTTATACCCAGGCGGAATTGGTCTATTAACCCCTCGAATTGTCGCACTTGGCTCGTGAATACTGTAAATACCCCTTCTTACATAACTTCTCGGGTGTCTATAATAGTATTGAATGTCAAGTTTGTCTCCAAAGTAGTCGGCGACTGTCATTTCCTTCTCTGCAAGTCCTTCTTTTAAAGCGGATTGGATGAAATCGTTCTCCGCACCAAGTTTTCCAATAAGAACAAAGCGTTTGCGTCTTTGAGGTACGCCACAAAGTGCCGCATTTAATACTCTATGGGTTGTTCCGTATCCTGCTTGATGAAAGATAGAGAGGGCTTCGACAAGCTTTTTTGTTTTAATGATTCTCTGAACATTCTCCATTACGAACCATTGTGGGCGGACTTTTGCAACTATATTGGCGAATGATATCGTAAGATCACCACGCCCGTTGTCTTCATTCCTTTTGCCGGCCGAAGAGAAATCTTGACAAGGTGGGCCACCTATTATTATGTCAGGGTTAAACGGTAGAACAAGTTTGACGGCATTATCAATATCAGAAAGATCTGCTCTAATTGCAGGGTGATCGAAATTATTGTTATAAACGGCCAAAGCATCAGGCCAATTGTCTATTCCAGCTAGGACTTTTATTCCTGCCTTCTCAAAACCGAGGCTTAATCCTCCACATCCACAGAAAAGATCGATTGCTCTCATTTGTCGCAAATACTAGTAAAACAACTCGGGATGACTGACCAGATAAGCATCGAATCTTCGTTCGGGACGTAATAGCTTTTGGCCTCCACCAAGGATAATATTCTTTATTTCATGTTTAGTGATCCTCGGTTTTGTCAACGCTTCGCACTTCATAAATGGATTTGTTAGTTTTCCGCTAATGGCGAATGCTTTGTCTGTCTTATAATTATAAGATAAATCATTGACTATGTCTGTATAATTAAACTTCCCGTATAAAGTAAAATCCCAAAGCATTTTGTACAACCAGACAATAGTCCTTTGGTTACGTGAAATGTCATCCGGTGCGGATTTCTCACGCAGAGCCATTTGGATAATAGATAGATTCGACCAGACAAAAACATCAAGGCAGTTCTCCTCTAGGTCTGTCAATGATTTATTGGTTTTCCATATCGGTTGGACTATAATCGGGATTTGCTGGTCGTACAAATATGAAGAGACAGTAAGAACTGCATTTTTTATGGCTTCATAATGGGGAAGAATATTACGGATTTCACTCCAATCTTTAATATCTGATCCAATGGTATTGAGCATGTTATGTAAATTGCTCTTCTTTAAGGTATCATCGAAGCAGGAGCAAATGCTGCATGCCAAGAATAAGATAGTGGGAGAGCGGACAACTATCTCACTGCCATAATCTGCATCATCCGAATCTTTGGTCGTATTGTCTGGTAAAGTGGTGAGTTTTACTTCTAGGCCACTTACGGGGCTATTTGTAGAACGGTCTATCATAACAAGGTCAATCTTCTCCTTTTTTGTGGCAGAATAATACTGCTCATAAGGGAAATATGAGGCCTCGTAATCATAATAGGCATTCTCTCCCAAAGGATCAATACCTAATAAGGCTTGAGAGCTTATTAGACTATGAATAATATCGTTAGACTTGTTTGTGCAAATAAATATGGGGTCGATTTTTTTTGATCCCATGTATGCGACCAATGATGCAGGGAAGGAACTATTAAATTGGTTTTTGCCCCATGAGTCTTCGTATCGGTAATCTCTGCTAGAATACTTTTGTCCGAATAACCCGGGTGTGGTTCCTTCTTCAAAAGAGATAGTTTCTTTCTTCGATTTTCTTGTCTGTTTCATAGTTTAATGATCTTTAAAATAATACTAAAACAATTCATGATAATATATTACAAATATAGTCAAAAAGAAGATAACCACAAACTATCTGTTAGCGATATCCATTTTCAGATATTTTGGCTATATTGCGATTTAATGGCGGAATAAGGCCGCCGATGAGTTTTTGCTATGCGTATCATTATAAGTGTTGAGTATTTCACCGTGCCAGGAGAGTCGCTGTGTGTGATCTCCGCCGCTGGCAAAGAGATTCCGATGCGATATGTCGGAGACGGTGTTTGGGCAACCGAGATCAGTGTCCCGGCCTCCTGGAAGACCGTTGAATATGGTTTCGCTCTAAAAAAGGAAGGAAAGGTGGTCCGCCGCGAGTGGTCCAGCCATGTTTTGAATATTCCTTCATCCAAGAAGATAGGTTCAGTCGAGGTCAGGGACCGCTGGAACGACAGACCGTCCGACGCCCCCTTCTGGACCAAGGCTTTTACCGATGTCATTTTCGGAGGAGAGTCGCATGTTTCCCGCTTTACCGGGGACCTGGCGTTGACAGTGGCCGCACCCGGGGTGCGCCGCGGTGAGACTCTGGCGATAACCGGCAGCGGAGCCTTCTTCGGAGAGTGGACTAAATTTGTGCCGTTGTCCCGTAAAGGTGTCCTATGGAATGTGTATCTGGATTCTAAGGAAATAACTGAATATAAGTACGTTATTATTGATGATAAGACAGGCGCTCCTGTTGTTTGGGAGTCTGGCCGTAACCGTAGATTCTTCGGGTCTGTCAGCGAAGGCGCCCTTCTAGTGAAGAGGGAAGAGAGCCCTGTCTTTGACAGAAATGCCTGGAGGGGCACGGGTGTCGCGATACCGGTGTTCTCTTTGAGGAGTGAGGATAGTTTCGGAGTGGGTGAGTTCAAGGACCTCAAGAAGCTCGTTGATTGGGCTGCTGCCACTGGCCAGAGTGTCATCCAGATACTTCCGATCAACGACACCACCATGTCCCGCTCATGGACGGACTCGTATCCTTACAACGCCAACTCCACTTTCGCCCTTCACCCTCAGTTCATATCCCTTCCTGAGGCGGGTGTCAAGAAGACCAAGGAATACAAGGCTCTCCAGAAAGAGTTGAATGCCTTGCCGCAGATAGATTACGAGCGGGTCAACAATGAGAAGACTCGTCTTTTGCAGGCCACCTTCCTTTCAATCGGACCGGAAGTTCTTGAAAGCAAGGAATATAAGGCATTCTTCAAGGCCAATGAGCATTGGCTCGTGCCTTATGCGGCATTCTGTGTGTTGAGGGATCTTAACTGCACTCCCCAGTTCGGGAAATGGACGGAACTTTCCGTTTATTCCAAGAGTGGCGTGGAAGCGTTCCGCAAGATCCATGGCGAGAAGATGGATTTCTATTGCTGGGAGCAGTTCTGCCTTGATGTCCAGCTTAAGGATGCTGTTGAATATGCCCATTCGAAGGGTATCGCGATCA
>OMQO01000136.1 GCA_900313275.1 uncultured Bacteroidales bacterium | reverse complement strand
ATACGATGACCTGAAGACAGTCGCTGCCATGAAACGACTTGTACCTGAATATATTAGCCTTCACTCAGCGTTCTCTGTGCTGGATAAATAGTTTTTTATGTGGCCTTTCACAAAACATCTGACTCTTTCATCATCACACTTTTTCGAAGGTTTTACCGATTGTCATTCACACATCCTCCCGGGCGTGGACGATGGCGTGAAAAACATTGAAGAGTCTCTTGATATTCTCTCCCGTTACGAGGAAATGGGCATTAGGGGAGTGTGGTTCACTCCTCATATTATGGAGGATATCCCTAACACCACAGCCGATCTTAGGGAACGTTTTGAAGCCCTTCGTTCCGCTTATCATGGCCCTTTGGAACTGCATCTCGCGGCCGAGAACATGATAGACAACTTATTCGAGGAGCGTTTGGCTGAAAAGGACTTCCTGCCTATTGGATGGCGAGGGGACCATTTGCTTGTTGAGACATCTTACTTTACCCCGCCATTTGGTTTCTATGAGACACTTGAAAAGGTTAAGGCAACTGGTTATTTCCCCGTTCTGGCCCATCCTGAGAGGTATGTTTATATGTCCTCCAAAGATTATGACCGCCTGAAAGGAATGAAAATCCTGTTCCAACTCAACATTTTCTCCTTGGCCGGTTATTATGGTTCTCAGGTTCGCCAAACGGCTGAATATCTTCTTAAAAAAGGCTACTACAATTTCGCGGGGACCGACATCCATTCTGTCACGATGCTTGACGGGTGGCCACAGCGTCGCATTGGCCCGAAACATTTACCGGAATTCCCTGCTTTGTAGCGTTACATTTCGCCGGCTTTCTCGTCTATTATGCGGAGTTAAGAAAAAAGCGTTAATTTCGCAGACATGAGAAATGGTATCATCACACTGTTTGTCTTTATGGTGACTCTTTCAGGAGCCGCCTCAGTTAATGCGTCAGCGTATGATTATGGCAAAAGAGTCACGTCGCTGATGAAGGAGTTTTCAATGAATCGGGACTTTAAGGTTAACTCTCTTAAAAAGTTCAGTCTCACTATCATCAAAGGGGCGCTAAGCCTCAGCAATGATTCAGAAGTATTGGGACTTCTTAATTTGGTGAAAGATGTCAAAAGTGTATCTATAGCTCGTTTCGAAGAATGTGATTCGGGAGTAAAAAGCCGCTTTGCGTCCAGATTGTCGAAGATTCTGGTTGATGACTATCTTATGGCCGAGATAAAGGATTCAGGTGAAACCGTAAAGATTTACGCTATTCCCTTAGGAGAAGGCGTGATCTTTTCGGACCTGATAATCATCGCACCTGCAAGCTGGGCCGTGACTGTGAGTGGCCGCATAAATGCTCAAGATGTCGCCAATTACCTTCAGTCTATGTCATAATGACGATCTGAGACTATGACCGCCGCTGAGTTCAAGGAGATTTGGGTTCCTCTGACCGGAAGGTTCTACAGGGTAGCTTATTACATCCTGGAGTCACGCCCCGATGCTGAAGATGCCGTTCAGGATCTTCTCGTACGTCTCTGGAAGATGCGTGGGACACTCGGGAACATAAGTAATCCTGCCGCATTCGGAATCACAGCGATCCGGAATCTATGCCTTGACAAGATAAAAAGCGCGTCAGTGGTGCGAACAGACCGGCCTTCGGAGGATTCGCTGGAGTACTTGAGGGACACTTCTGATGAGATCGATGTCAGCCTTATCCGCAAGGAGAAGATGGAAATGATCCGTCAGTGCATGGCAAGGCTTCCGGACAAACAGCGGAAAGTGCTTGAAATGAGGATATTTGATAATGTCCCATATCCGGAGATTGCCCTACGAACAGGGCTCTCGGAAGAGAATGTGAGAGTCAAAATGAGCAATGCCCGCAAGAATCTTAAGAAAATGATTGACTATGAAGAGAATAGATGAGATAGAGAAATTGAGTCTTCAAGACTTGGAGAAGATCTCGCTTGATGAGTCGATAGAGATCCCGTCCGGACTTGAGGCCAGGCTTGACCCTACAGTCTTAGGCAGGTTCTCAAGGCGTTTCCTCTTTTGGGTGGCCGGCATCGCCGCGTCATTAGTCCTTGTTGTGGGGCTGGCTCTGAGCGTCAAGACTCCTAAATTGGAGGATACTTTTGATGACCCTGCCATAGCTTATGCCGAGGTTGAAAAAGCTTTGGTCAGGGTTTCGGAAACAATTGTAAATCAAGTTAATAAAACATACTAATACCATGAGACGAATTATATTTACCATAATAGTGCTTGCCTTGGCTTGCTCAGCGCGGGCGCAAGACTACAAGTCTCTTTATCAGAAATATTCCGATGATGAACGTGTCAGCGCCATCTACATCTCGCCAGCGATGTTCAAAATGATCGGTAAGTTGCCTGAGGTCAAAATAGAGGGCGAAGGAGTGGATTTTGCTCCGATGATCAAGTCGATGACGGGATTCTATATGCTTCAGACAGAAGACAGTTCGCTTGCTGAGAAGATATCCAAGGACATAAAAAAGGTGGTTGGCGGACATCAATTCGAGACCTTGATGGAGATAAAGGATCAAGATCAGAAAGTCAATGTTTTTTCTTTGGGGGATGACGATTTTCTCAAAAGCGTGCTGCTTACCGTATTCAATGGTGATGGTAAAACGGTATTCATCGGGATTGATGGGCTGATGAAAAGGTCCGACGTGGAGGCTGCGGTCTCTGGAGCCGCCAGGGAATTGTTTTAGTTATGAGAATGAGATATTCGGGAATACTATTCTTTATAGTTATGCTCTTGGCCGGCGGGCTTGTATCCCAAGCCCAGATCCCCGGCCAAGGGCCTTTGGCCGGCCTTGAGGCTTCCGCCGAAGCTCCTTTCGAAGGAACTTATGATGAAGGCTTTGAGGCCATTACTGCTCTTATGGAGCGCTATGACGGTCGCGGTAATGTCTCGCTGATGAAGTTGGGACGTGTCGCTATGACGATGGGAAAGACCGTTGGAAAAGCCGGTAGCGCTTGGACCAGGAAGGTCGCCAAGGCTTTCAAAAGAGTAGGAGTTGTCCACATGTTGGACTATGGCGACAGTCGTCCGGAACTTAAAGAAGAGATTGAGAGCGGAATCAAACACTACCTAAGGCCAGAGTATCTGGTCAAGCGTGGTGGTGAGGGGGCATTCTCTTTCGATGAAACCTACGGCGAGATGTCAGAAGATGGTTCTCACGTGTCTAATCTCGTCATTATCCTCTATGGCCAAACTACCGTTGCCCTCAAAGGCACGGTACTCGCTTCTGATGTTGACAGGATTGTCCGTCGACTCAATAAGCAGTTGTAAGCTTATCCAATTCAGAGATCCAGAGCTGGACTTTAGCGTCTGAAGGCATCCGGAAATCACCTCGTGGAGAGAAGCTGACGGGACTGATTTTAGGTCCGTCAGGCATGCAGGAGCGTTTGAACTGCTGGCTGAAGAACCTCCAATAGAACTTTTTCAGCCACTTCAAGATCGTTTCCGCATCGTAGGTGTTTCGGGTCTGCGACAAGACCGCCCCTGGCGAGCATTTACCCGGATAGGGCGCGGAGCGCAGCGAGACAGGAGCGGTGCTTGTCGCGGAAGAGGGAACAGCACCGAACGCCCGGCAGGCGAGGAAGAAGATCTTGGCGGGAGAATAGCCGTGGAGCATGAGGTTGTAAATGAAGAAGTCATGCAGTTCGTATGGTCCTATCAGATCTTCTGTCTTCTGCTTTATCTCACCCTTTGAGTCCGCAGGCATAAGTTCCGGACTGATAGGTGTTTCCACAATGTCGATCAGTATTTCTGCGGCAGATCTTCCACCACTCTTCGAAGGAGATGTGAACACATTCTCCGCAGCCCATCGGACCAGGTGTTTTATCAGAGTCTTGGGCACAGAGGCGTTGACCCCGTACATTGACATATGGTCACCATTGTAGGTGCACCAGCCAAGGGCCAATTCTGAGAGATCGCCTGTGCCGACCACCAGCCCATTCTCCTGGTTTGCCGTGTCCATCAAGATCTGGGTGCGTTCGCGGGCCTGAGCGTTCTCATAGGTCGAGTCCATGACCGTCGGATCATGGCCGATGTCCTTGAAATGCTGCTCGACGGCAGGAACGACTGAAATCTCTTTGGAAGTTACTCCAAGGGCTTCCATCAGATCGACAGCATTGGACTTGGTCCTGACTGTAGTCCCCAGTCCGGGCATTGTGATGCCAATAATTCCGGAATGGGGAAGTCCCAGCCTGTCAAAGGCCATTGTGGTGACTATCAGGGCCAAGGTGCTGTCCAAGCCTCCTGATATTCCTATGACGGCCTTTTGGCAGCCAATATGCTCCATCCTGGCGGCTAGACCGGTGGCCTGGATGGACAGGATCTCCTTGCATGCTTCCGCCTCTTCCACCGGATCGCCTTCCGGGAGGAAGGGATGCGGCTCCACTTTGCGGTAGAGTTCAGACGCGAAATCTGTCGGGGCGGGGTCACCGAGATCATAGCGGCAGTAGAGATTTGAATATTCGCATGCGGAGGTGCCGTCGGGAGCCATTCCCCTGAAGGAATTCTTCTTCTGGCGATGTACTCCAAGCTTCTCGATGTCAATGTCGGCGAAAGTGATTGAATCTTCCATCAGGAACCTTTCATTCTCCGCCAGGAGCTCCCCGTCCTCGCAAATGATCGCTGAGCCTCCGTAAACGGTGTCCATCGTGGATTCGCCGTAGCCGGCGGAGCAATAGACATAGCCGGACACGGTGCGCCCGGACTGGTTGACAACGAATTCCCTGCGCTTGCGATGCTTGCCAGCCACCTCATTTGATGCTGAGATGTTCACAATTACCTGCGCTCCGGAGGGGGCGAGGAAGGAGGACGGTGGAACAGGAGTCCAGAAATCCTCACATATCTCTATTCCAAAGGTGGTCCTTCCGATTGAGAAAAGCAGGTTGGGGGAGAGGTTGCATCGCTGACCGCAATACTTTGTGACTGAATCGAATCCGTCCCTGTAGTAGTTCTTGCCGTCATCGACAAATCTCCCGGAACGGGTGTTGGAAGGGGCTAGGAAATCTGACCCCGAGGCGAACCAGCGACCTTCGTCAAATTCAGCGTAGGTGGGGAGGTATATTTTCGGCACGATGCCCTTGATGCCCCCGTTGCGAATAACGATGGCACAGTTGTAAAGACGCCCGCGGTAGCGGACAGGAGCTCCTACGACCACCGTGGCGTGCTTGCCCCTGGTGTGGGTAGCGATTTTCTTGACCGCTTCCTCAGAGGCGGTAAGCAAAAGGCTCTGCCCGAATAAGTCCAGGCACGTGTAGCCAGTGACTGAGAGCTCAGGAAAGACGATTAAAGACGCTTTCCGCTCTTCCGCTTTATCTATTAGGTTGATAATAGCGTCGCTGTTGAAATCCACGTCCGCTATCTTGACGCATGGCACGGCTGCCGCTACTCTAAAGAATCCGTAATCCATTCTCTTTAAGATCTTAAGCGTTTGCGGGATCATTCCCATTATCCTCGTTAGCTAGCCTCTCACGCTCACGTTTATGCGCGTTGTTGACCGTCACGGCGATTCCCCTGTAAAGGAAATAAACGCCGATAAGTGTGATGCAGATGTTGGCCCAGAGCTTTCCTGAACCTTCGATAAGCGCGGTCACACCGAAGAATATGATGAAGGCGGCGACCACGAAATAAATGATATTGATGAATTTAGGCATATACTAAAGAGATTCTATAAGTTTCACGAATATGGCGCTCATCTTGTCAGCCGCCGCATCAGCGGCCTGGACTACAGCGTCGCCGTCATTCTTGTAGTCCTCGGCATAATCGTCGTGGGCCTCATTGGTGACAACCGACATCCCGAACACCGCGACGTCTGAATGACGGGCGGTAATGACTTCAGGAATGGTTGACATACCAGTCACATCTCCACCGATAATCCTAATGTATTTGTATTCGGAAGGAGTCTCGTATGTAGGGCCGGTACCACCGTAATAAACGCCCTTGTGGACATGAATTCCCATCC
>OMQO01000080.1 GCA_900313275.1 uncultured Bacteroidales bacterium | reverse complement strand
CCGCCCTTCACGATGTCAAAAACATTGGCGTTGCTGAAGTCGGCTTTCTCACCATTGAACTCGGCCTGGAACTCAGGGTCATCCTTGATCTTAGCGCCAAGACCGGCGGTCTCGCTCTCATGGTCAAAGTAGGCACCCTTGATGGCATTGGAGTTCGGCTCAAAGGCTATATAGCCCCAGACCGGACCCCAAAGACCGGCACCGTACACGGGAACAACCGTGACACCATTCTTGAATATAAACACGGGGAGTTCAGCCTCGCTACCATCTTTGATCTTGTAGTTCTGCTTTTTGAGCTCCTTGGGAGAAAAGACCTGGTCGAGTTCGAGATCGGCGACCTTCTTGCCGTCTTTGTTGACGGTGAAGGCGTTCTCAATCTCCTCGGCATACTTGGCCAGTACGGCGGTGTTGCCCATCTTCTGGAGCTCCGCCTTGGTGGCGAACTGAGCGGCGGTCAGCATCTGGGAGATGGTGTCGGCCTTCTCATTCGCTTCCTGCTTAGCTTTCAAGCCTTGAGACACGAAAGCCAGGATCGCCGCGACCAATGTTACTATTATGGTCGTGTAAATGACCGTATATGTGTTACTGTTGGTATTCATATCCTTTGACATTTAAGCGATCGAGACTTTTTTCGCCCTTCTCTTGGTAGCACTGGATGTGACGCAGTGGTCAATCAGCGGGGCGAATGTGTTCATAAGCAGGATGGCGAGCATCATACCCTCAGCGTAGCCGGGGTTGAAGAGCCTCACCGTGATACAGAGCGCGCCAACGAGGAATCCGTAGATCCATTTGCCGCATTCGGTCTGAGCCGAAGTGACGGGGTCGGTGGCCATGAATACGGTACCGAAGGCGAATCCACCCATGACAAGCTGCACGTAAGCGGGAACATCAGTGGCGCCGAAGGCGGTTCCGAGCCAGCCCACGAATAGGGCACCGGCCACGGAGGAGACCATGATCTTCCAGCTGGCGACTCCGGTCCAAATGAGGATGAAGGCGCCGATCAGGATGGCGATGACGGAAGTCTCACCGACTGATCCGGGGACTGTTCCGGCGAACATATTCCAGAAGCTGTAACCGGCATTGGAGATGGAACTCATTCCCTCAGACATGTAGGAGAGAGGAGTCGCGCCTGTGATGGCGTCCGCTCCGCAACGGTGGGCGATCCAGACCTGTGATCCGGACATTGAGCTAGGATAGGAGAAGAACAAGAACGCGCGGCAGAGAAGAGCCGGATTCAGGAAGTTCATTCCGGTGCCTCCGAAAACCTCCTTGCCGAATATGACAGCGAAGGCCACGGCTAGGGCAAGCATCCAGAGGGGCACGTCAACAGGGACGATCAAAGGGATAAGCATGCCGGAGACAAGGTAACCCTCGTTGACCTCCTCACCCTTGATCTGGGCGCTGGTGAACTCGATGCCGAGACCGACGATGTAAGCCACAAGATAAAGAGGAATGACTTTCCAGAGGCCCCACCAGAACTGGTTCCAGAATCCGGGGAGGTCATGAGCGTAGATGTCGTGCTGGTAGCCGACGTTCCACATGCCGAACAGGGCGGCGGGAACGAGAGCAAGCACGACTATGATCATAACCCTCTTGATGTCAAGCGAATCCCTCACGTGTGAACCCTTTGCGGTCACCGTGGCGGGAACACGAAGGAAGGTGTCAAAGGCATCCCATGTGGAATGCAGCCACCCTAATTTGCCGCCTTTCTCGAAAAGGCCGGGTTTTACTGTATTTTCTTCCATAGTCATTGCCTTTTTATGCCATTTCCTTGATCATGAGGTCTATTCCACTCTGGATGATGGCCTGGATGTCGTTCTTGGAAGGATCCACGAACTCGCAGAGGGCCAGATCCTCAGGAAGGACCTCGTAGATTCCGAACTGTTCCATCTTGTCGATGTCGCCGGCGAGGCAGGCCTTGATAAGATAGACAGGGAACAAGTCCATAGGTAGCACCTTGCCGTAGATGTCTGAGCAGACGAAAGCCCTCACTCCACCATGGGTGTTGGTGTCCATGTTGTACTTCTTCTTGGGGAGCAACCAGGAGAAATAAGCCATAGAGGAGCTGAACTGGTTGAACCTTAAGGGGTTCGCCCATCCGAGAACTTCTCTTTCACGGCCTTCCTTAATGAGGGTGACCTGATTGTCGAAGAATCCGAGATAGCCATCTTTCCCGATGTTCTCACCTGAAAGGACGTCACCGCTGATGAACCTTGTCTCGACTGTAGGGTCGAAGCAGCCCTCGAGAGCGCTCACAGGAGTGCCCGGAAGGGCGGTGACATAGCCGGTCTTAACCGCGGCGGGGCCTGTGACGGCGACCTTACGGCAGAGATCGACCTTGCCGGTGGTGAAAAGCTTGCCGATAGCGGCGAGGCCCAGAAGGTTCAAGGTCCAGACGATCTCTCCCTTCTTGATAGGGGAGATGTGGCTGATCTGCACACCGACATTTCCTGCCGGGTGCTTCTTGGCAACGACAGTGTGGAGAACCGCATCCTGCAACTTGGCGAAAGCGGAGGTTTCGGAATTCACACAAACGTGGACTTTAGCGATCTTTGAAACCGCTGTAACTCCAGCCTGGATGGCGGCGAAGTCATCCTTGAACACGAATTCGGAATCCGCCGCGAGAGGCGCGGTTGAGAAAGCGGACACAAAAACAGCCTTAGGAGTCTGAGCCGGGTCGGCCAGGACACCGTAAGGCCTCTGGATGATAGTTGGCCACAAACCACTCTTGAGAAGGGTCTCCTTGACTTCTTCAGCCTTCAGACCTTTCGGATCCTTGGCTCCGAAGTCCACGGCCTCGTCGCCTTCGGCTTTGACGAGTACCGCTAGGAGCTTGCGCTTCTCACCCCTTACGATTTCCTTGACCGTTCCGCTCACAGGGGAGGTCAAAAGGATATCCGGGTTCTGTTTGTCTGCCAAAACAGGCGATCCCGCAAGCACTTTGTCACCCTCTTTCACCATGAGCCTAGGGGAGAATCCCTTGAAATCAGTGGGCTTAACGGCGACAACGTCAGGCACGATCGTTTTCATTGTCTCAAGGGGAGCTTCCCCGCTGATGGGGATGTTCAGCCCTTTTTTCAACACGATGTTGTTTGACATTATTGTTAGTAGATATTAAGTTGATAGTTATTTCAGCTTACATTCCGCAAATATACTCATTTTTTAGGGAAAATTCCGTATTTTCGTAGCATTATGGAAAACATTGAGAACGCTGTATTAGAGGGGCTGAACGCGGAGCAGAGACAGGCGGTCAGCAATCTTGATGGCCCGGTGCTGATAGTGGCCGGGGCGGGGTCCGGTAAGACGAGGGTTTTGACCAGCAGGATAGCCTGCATTCTAGCCCGGGGTGGTGACCCATCCAGGGTTCTGGCTCTGACTTTCACCAAAAAGGCGGCTACCGAGATGAAGGAGAGAATCGCCAGGATGGTCGGTGGCAGGCAAGCCTGGAAGTTGTGCATGGGCACTTTCCATTCCGTATTCGTCAGATTCTTAAGGGAATATGCTGGGATATTGGGCTATCCCCCTTCTTTCACAATATATGATCAGAGTGACTCCACAAGCGCGGTCAAGGCTTGCATCAAGGAGTTGGGGCTGGATGACAAGGTCTATAAACCCAGGGACATCCTCTCCAGGATTTCCCTTGCCAAGAACAACCTTGTGACCGCGAATGCCTATCGCAACAACCAGCAGATTCTTCTGAAGGACATAGCGTCCAGGAAACCGAAGACATGTGACATATATTCATTATACACCGAGAAATGCCGCCGGAGCGGGGTCATGGACTTTGATGACATCCTGCTGAATATGAATATTCTCCTGCGGGACAGCCCAAAGGCTCTGGAGGACATCGCGTCAAGATTCGATCACATCCTTGTGGATGAGTACCAGGACACCAACTATGCCCAGTACCTGATTTTAAAAAAGCTCTCCGCTGTCCACAGGAACATCTGTGTGGTCGGGGATGATTCGCAATCCATTTATGCTTTCCGTGGTGCGAAGATTGAGAACATCCTCAACTTCAAGAAGGATTATCCGGATTGCAAGATATTCCGGCTGGAAAAGAACTACCGTTCTACCGGCAATATAGTTGATGCGGCCAACTCATTGATATCCAAGAATGAAGGCCGCATCCCCAAGACCTGCGTCTCAGTCGGTGGGACCGGGGAGAAGATCCGCCTGATGAAGTGTTTCACTGAGCAGGAGGAGGCGCTTATGATCTGCTCCGAGATAATCTCCCGTATGCGTTCGGATCATGCCCGCTATCAGGATTTCGCCATATTGTACCGTACGAATTCCCAGTCCAGGGCGCTTGAGGAGGCGCTTCGCAAGAGGAACCTCCCTTATGTCATATTCTCGGGTAACTCTTTCTTTGACAGGGCTGAAGTGAAGGATATGATGGCATACCTGAAACTTATTGTCAACGTCCATGATGACGAGTCTTTCAAGAGGGTTGTGAATATGCCTGCCAGGGGCATCGGTGACACATCTTTAAATGCCCTTGCAGCAATGGCGCGTCAGAAAGGGCTGTCTATGTTCAAGGCGGCCTATTCGACTGATTTCGCCGATTATGGCTTGAAGGCTCCCGCTCTGGCTCGTATCCGGTCTTTCTGTGATATGATTGATGGCCTGGCGGCCAAGGTTCCTGTGACCAATGCCAACGAACTGGCCAAAGCGGTGGCTGATGCCAGCGGTTTATATGCCCATTTCAAGGCGGACACTTCCATTGAAGGGCAGTCAAGGGCTTCGAATGTGGAGGAACTTATCAACAGCGCCACACAGTTCGTTGAGGAAAGGCAAGACGAGTACTTGAAGGAATCGCTTGCCGACAGCGATGTGGAAGATGCTGATCAGGTCGATTATCCGGTGGTCACGGTAGGGGATTTCCTCGAGAACATCTCCCTTCTGTCCAATGTGGACATGGAAAGTGACGAGGACACGATGAACAAGATCGCTTTGATGACCGTCCATTCCGCGAAGGGACTTGAGTTCCCCTATGTCATCGTGTCCGGGCTTGAGGAGAACCTGTTCCCGTCCGGTGGTATGCTAGCTTCTCCCGCTGACATTGAGGAGGAAAGGCGCCTGATGTATGTCGCGATGACGAGGGCGAAGATAGCCTTGTACCTCTCGTTCGCATCGACCAGGCTCAGAAACGGGAAGCATGAGTCCAATTCCCCGAGCCGCTTCATCAAAGAGATAACTCCGAAATATCTGGCTAATCCTCTTCGTGATGACGATGAGTCGGAAGGGTTCGATGACACCTTCTCCAGTGGTTTCGGCAGGTCTTTCAGAGGTTTTGGAAGTGGAAGGCGCCCGACGCCCAGGCCTGCTTCGCCGGCAACCCCGCCGAAGCGTAATCCAACCGGTCCTGTCACTTTGGAGTCATTGAGAAACAGGCCTTTGCCTCCCAAGATTCCGGATGAGAATTTCACACCGGTTCCGATGACCGACCTGAAGGTTGGCCAGAGGATTGAGCACAATCGTTTCGGTTTCGGAAAAATACTTGAGATAACAGGCCAAGTCCCTGATTTGAAGGCTAAAATCGTTTTTGATAACTACGGCGAGAAAATTTTGTTGCTCAAATATGCGAAAATCCGTCTGGGATAGTTGCAGATATCCCAAAAAGTGGGGGAGGAGGCCGTTGAGACAGTCCTGGAGGCTATGAGAGGGGATAGGGTTATCACCTGATTGTCCTGAATGAGCAAATGGGAATCCGGCTGGAGGATCTTGAAAAGGAGTTGCTGTCGAGACACCATAGTTAGATTTTTTTTATCTAAAGTCTAAAAAAAGACATCAAATAATTGTTTATATCAAAAGATTTTGTATTTTTGTCATGAAGTTTTTCATAGTTTAAGTTTAGGTTAAGTAGCGTAGCGATCGCAGTGACTGCGATTGCTACGTGTTTTATACCCATCCCAGCCGCATGGAAAGGGAAATTTTTGTTTTTTATTCTCTTTTTTTCTGTTTTCCTAGATTGTTTCTGTTTGCTCTCCATAGCTTTGCAAACGGTTCGCGACGATGCGGCCGCTTAATGCTTTCGCAAGGCTATGAAAACTTTTTCACATTCATTTTTGATCTTGGCCCTGGCCCTTTTCTTGATGCCAGGTCTGACAACCTCCTGCAATAAGTTTCCATCTGAAAACGGGCAGGGTTCGCTGAGCTGGAGATTCTCCTCCGGCATTCTCACACGGGCTATCACTGATCTGCCCGACACTGATTCATTCATACTCAAAGTGCGTAACTCCGCCGGGGAGATTCTCTATGAAGGCGCTTATGGTAACTCTCCGGAGTCTATGCTTGTGAATCCAGGCTCTTACACCGTCACGGCCGTCTCCAGGGAGTTTTCAGTCCCGGGTTTCGACATGCCGCAATTCGGTGATGAGCAAGTGGTTGTGGTCAAGGCTGGGGCTGTCACTCGAGCCACACTTGAATGCGCCCAGCTCAACTGTGGTCTGAGGTTGAGGATAGATCCAGGTTTCTCAAAGGCATATCCCGGAGGTTCCATGGCTGTCACATCGACAGAAGGCTCCCTGACCTATAAGCCATCGGAGAAACGTATGGGTTTCTTTAAGCCTGGAAGTCTGTCTGTCATGCTTAATGACGGCTCGAAGACGACGAGGTTACTTACCAGGAATCTCGCGGCCCGTGACATGCTCACTCTCGGGATATCTTGTCCCGCTCAAAGCGATCCTTCATCGCAAGGCGGTGAATTATCGATAGTTGTGGACACCCTGCGAACATGGACTGAGGAAGAATACGAGATAGGTTCAGGCGGATCGGACGATGCCGGAACCACCAAGGCGAGGGCCTATGGAGTCGCCCAGGTCAAGGAACACGCGGGCGAGAAAGGTGTGTGGGTGACGGGTTATATTGTCGGAGGAGACCTCTCATCAAGCAAGAACGGAATCAAGTTCGAAGGACCGTTTGAGTCCCTGACCAATATTGCCATCGCCGCCCGTTCCTCTGTCTCTGAGAAATCATCATGTGTCTCAGTTCAGCTCGCGAAAGGTGACATCAGGGATGCTCTTAATCTCGTCGGAAACCCGTCCTTGCTTGGCCGGAAAGTGTACCTGAAAGGTGACATCGAGACTGCCTACTATGGTATCCCGGGGATTAAAAACCTGACTGAATATTCGTTCGAATGAATATATATTCAATTTTTAAACAGTAACGATTAACTGATGAAAAACAAACTTCTAATCCCGATGGCAGTGTCCATCATTCTGCTATGCCCTTCAGGGGCATATTCCCAAAACACCTCCCACTCATTTGAGCTCGGGCTTGGTGGATCGGCCGTGAACCACACAAGGAATATGGTCTCGGATTTCCATCAGACCCCGGGAGGCGACTATGTGTTCACTTTGGAAGAGAAACTGCTTTATGGAGGTGTCAATCTCTATTCAGCTTATGAGATCCGTCCATGGCTTTTCGTCGATGTCCAAGGGACCCTCGGGCTCGCTAAGTATTACGATTCAGGCGCATTGAAACAAGGGTTCTCGGTTATCGCCGGACCTGGTTTGCAATTCCGTCCGTTCACCTTAAGCGAATGGGTGCAGCCTTACTTCAGGGTGGGTGTCAACTATTACCGCAAGAATTTCCCTTCAGCTTATTTCGGGCAGTTCGCCGGGGATTTCACCAAGGAAGCTATCTGGAAAGCTGAGGACGCGTGGAACAAGGGTACGACATTCGACACTGAGACCTTCTACCCAGTCACTGCCGGTGTTGGTTTGGTAGCCTGGCTCTCTAACAAGGTCGGTCTCAGGATAGAGGGTGACTATATGAGATCCCTCGGTTCGAAGGGTGCCAATTTCGCTATGGGCACCGCAGGTGTGGCCCTGAGGTTCGGCGGCAAGACCAAAGGTTCAAAGCAGGTTTCTAGTACGGAAAGCGCTGTTGTAGAGAAGATTGTGGAAAAGGTCGTGGAGAAGGAAGTGGTGAAGGAAGTGCCTGTGGAGACAGTGCGTGAAGTGATAAAGGAAGTCCCGTCTGAGAAGACTCTCGCCGAGCTCATGGACAATGTGACATTTGATTTTGACAAGGCGGATTTGACTCCCGACAGCGAACTTGTCCTTGATGAGGTCGCCAAAGTGATCAGCATGTTCCCTGATAAAAAATTCATGATCAGCGGTCACACCGACGCGAGGGGAAGTGACACTTATAACGAGAAACTCTCCAATGCCAGGGCCAAGGCGGTGTATGATGCCCTATTGAGCCGGGGTGTTCCTGAGTCGATGCTCTTCTACAGGGGATTCGGCAAAAAGACGGCTATGGTCCCATCTGGAGCCGAGGATAATCTCAGAAGAGGGGACAGGAAAGTCGTGATCGAGCAGGTGACTTGGGAACCATTGTGGAACTACTTGAAAAACAATAATTAAATCAAAGACAAATGAAAAACTGTATTAAAATCCTTTTGGCGGCGACTCTTTTAACCGCCACCCTGGCGTCATGCAACAAGTTGGAGGTGACCCTTCCCAAAGGGCCTCAAGGAGAGCAAGGAATCCAAGGTGTTAAAGGTGCCGATGGCCTTACGGCTTATGAAGTCTGGGTCAACGCGGTCAAGAACGGAGATGTCGGCGGATGGGACAAGTCCAAGACGGAAGTCCATGATTATTTCCTTTATCTGAAGGGAGAGCAAGGTGAGAAAGGCGATAAGGGAGACGGAGGCGATGCCGGAAAGTCGGCGTATGACTTATGGAAAGAATATGTCTCTGGAGGAAATGTGGATAACCCTCAGGATCCCGGTTCAAAGTGGGATCCATCCAATGACAGCGAAAGGTATTTCTATTTGTTCTTGACCGGCCCTAAGGGCGATGACGGCCTTGTGCCGTACATTGGTGGCGATGGGAACTGGTGGATCGGAGACGAGAACACCGGAATCCCTGCCACCGGCCCTAAGGGTGAAGATGGGCAGGATGGCAAGGATGGACAGGATGGCAAGACCCCGTACATCGGTGAGAATGGATCCTGGATAATCGACGGTGAGGACACGGGAATCCCGGCAACCGGCCCTAAGGGTGATGATGGTGAGGATGGCCTGTCCGCATATGAGCTCTGGAAGGCGGAAGTGCTTTCAGATGAGGGACTTGACAATCCGGGTAATGGAGCCTATGATCCGGCTGAGCATCCTA
>OMQO01000131.1 GCA_900313275.1 uncultured Bacteroidales bacterium | reverse complement strand
TGTGGTTTTCCATCCTCGTCTTTTATCTCCACGAATTTGCTCGCGGGTGCCTTACACTGGGGGCAACGCTCAGGCGGGTTCTCTCCCTCATAGACAAACCCGCAAACTAGACATCTGAATTTCTTTTTCATAACAATGAAGTGTTTTGACAAATATATGAAAGTATTTTCAATATTCCTTGTATAATAGTTTGGCACAATCGCCCATTATCTTTGCGAAAAAGACCAAAACATCATATCTTTATAGAACAAGATTGTGATATGACTCCTTTTCTTAAACAAGTGGCGGATCACTACATGTCCTTAGGGGACATCTCAACCCGCGCGTTCATATTCCCGAACCGCCGGTCCCAGGTCTTCTTCAAGAAATACCTGGGTGAGTCGGTGGCGGCTTCCGGGAAGCCCATTCAGGCTCCGGAGATGCTGACTATCAATGATTTCTTCTATAAAGTCTCAGGCACAAGGGCAAGTGACAGGGTGACTCTTCTTCTCGAGTTGTACGACTGCTACAAGACCTTGAACAAGAGCCCGGAGCCTCTTGACGAGTTCATCTTCTGGGGCGATGTGATCCTTGGCGATTTTGACGACGTGGACAAATACCTGGTCTCCCCTGACCGGCTTTTCACCAATGTCAAGGAGTTCAAGGAGATCCAAGACTCTTTCTCGTACCTGACAGACAACCAGCGAAAGGCCTTGGAAAGCTTCGCTCGTCATTTCAAGGAGCCATACAAGAGAGATTCAGCCCCTGTCAAGGAGCGCTTTCTGGAAATATGGAATCTACTCCTCCCGCTCTACAAGAGTTTCAGGAAGCGCCTGTCCTCCAATGGGATGGCCTACGAGGGCATGGCCTACAGGAATCTGGCCGAAAGGCTCGGTAACGAGTCTGTCGCTGATGTGCTTGCCTCGGTGGAAGGAGAAGGCAGGGAATATGTGTTCGTGGGTCTAAACGCTTTGAGTGAGTGCGAGCGGACTGTCATGCGGAAGATGCGTTCAGCGGGTCTGGCTGCCTTCTGCTGGGACTTCTCGTCGGACATGCTCAAGGATCCCCGTAACAACGCTTCCTTATTCATGGCAAGGAACCTGGAAGAGTTCGGGCAGGCCTTCCCTTTTGATGACGGTCCCCTCCCAGTGCCTGAAATCGAGGTTGTAAGCGTACCCTCCGCGGTGGGTCAGGCGAAGCTCCTCACTTCTTTATTAAAGGATGAGGACAGGGCGGTGATCCTTCCTGACGAGAACCTTCTGCTTCCTGTGCTTAATTCTATTCCGCCACACATCAAGGATGTCAACGTGACGATGGGCTATCCAATGAAAGGGAGCTCGCTATACGACTTCTTGGACTTGATCGCCTCCATGCAGATACACCTACGCCAGAAGGATGGCGAATGGTACTTCTACCACAACCAGGTCTGGTCGGTTTTCGCCTCGGGACTCTTCAAAGAAATCACCCGAGGTGACAAGGAGACCCTCCAGAAAGCCGCCGAGGTTAAGAAGCAGGCCAAGTACTACATCCCGGCAGCGGAGCTTCGGGGTACTCCATTGCTTGATTTGATTTTCAGCCCGGTAGCGAGAAACACCAGCGTGACTGATAAAGAGCAGATCAGGGCAATAGCCGAGTACCAGAAAGCATTGATCCGCGGGCTTGCCGCGGCAATGGCAAAGACTCCCGACATGGCGATCGAGCTTGAGTTCTCCAAGAAGGCATATTCTGCCATAAATCAATTGGAAGAGCATGATCTTGAGGTACTTCCGGCCACCTACTTCAGGTTGCTGGACCAACTCCTCGGGCCGATGTCTGTCCCATTTAACGGAGAACCATTGAAAGGCCTGCAGGTCATGGGGCCTTTGGAGACGAGGGCACTGGACTTCAAGCATCTGGTGATCCTGTCCTGCAATGAGGGAGTATTCCCTCGCCGGAGCGTCAGTTCCTCCTTCATCCCGCCAGAGTTGAGAAGAGGGTTCGGCCTGCCGACCTACGAGTACCAGGACGCCATCTGGGCATATTATTTCTACAGGATGATCCAGAGAGCCGAGACAGTCACTCTCGTGTACGATTCCCGCACTGAAGGTCTCAAGAGCGGAGAGGAAAGCCGTTTCATCAAACAGCTCGAATATCACTACAACCTCCCTCTCAAAAGGAGCTTTGTGAAAGCCGAGGCAAAAGTCGAGTCATTCGCCGAGGAAATACCTAAGACAGAGGAACATATCGAGAAGTTGAAGAGCGCCTCACTCTCGGCTTCATCCCTTAAGAACTACCTCGACTGCCCCGCCATGTTCTATTTCTCCAAGGTGGAGAGGCTCAAGGAAGAAAACGAGGTCGCCGAGGACTTGGACGCGGGGACCATCGGCGAGGTCTATCACGCCACTATGCAGGCTCTTTACACGGGTGAAGGAGCGATGAATCCTTCCTACGACATAGATGACAAGAGACTGAACTCCACCTTCCCCGATGCCTTGAAGGAGGTCACGAAGGAATATATCACCTCATGGACCGGTCGTAAAGCCGACATCAAGCGGAGGGTCAGAAGCCTCATAATGGCCAAGCTTCACACTCTCGAGGTGACAGGCAGAAACCTTGTATATGAGAATGTTATAGTCCAATATGTCATAAAAACCCTCCGAAGGGACAAGGAGTTGATGGAGAAATTGGGAGTCGGTTCGTTCAAGGTATTAGGTCTGGAGAAGAAAGTCACCACGACCATAGACGGATTCAAGTTCGAGGGCTTCATAGACAGGATGGACAGTTTCCTGCCCGGAGAAGTGAGGGTTATCGACTACAAGACCGGAAAGGTGGAGGACAAGGATGTTGACATCAACCCTTCTACCGCTCCTGGGGTCGCTGCCGCCATATTCGGAGAAGATAACAAGGGGCGCCCGAAGATCGCCCTGCAAATGTTCATCTATGACATCATGGTCCTTGAGGATCCGGAACTGAAGGACAAGGTGATCATCAACTCCGTTTACCAGCCGGCGAAACTTTTCAAGGAGGGCATCAAAAATGTCCCGATGTGCGTGGAATTCAAGGACGACATGATGGACAGGCTCCACAACCTTTTGGCTGAGATAAAGGATGTCTCCCTGCCATGGAACCGTACATCGAACCAGGAGACCTGCAAGTTCTGTGATTTCAAAATGATTTGCGGAAGATAGTCATGATCAAGATATTACGAGCATCAGCCGGTTCCGGCAAAACACACAATCTGGCAGAGACCTACATCCGGATCCTCCTCTCTGAAAGCGATCCCTCCGCCTACCGCCATATCCTAGCCGTGACCTTCACCAACAAGGCTACTGACGAGATGAAAAGGAGGATCCTGAAGGAACTCCACACCCTTTCCATCAACCCTTCGAAGTCTCCTTACAAGGACGATTTCATCCCGTCGCTATTCTCATCGGAGGCAGCCCTCAAGAAAAAGGCCGAGGACATCCTGATCCGCATTCTCCACGACTATGGAGCCTTCGCTATCAGCACCATTGACCGTTTCTTCCAACAGACCTTGAAGGCCTTTTCCAAGGAGATCGGCCAGTTCGCCTCTTATCAGGTGGAACTGGACAAGAATTCCCTCGTGGCTGAGACTGTTGACAGGATCCTGGACTCCCTGACCGAGGACGACAAGGCTCTACTGGGGTGGCTCAGCGACAACTTGATGGAGCAGATCGAGCAAGGTGGGAAGCTGGACCTTGAGAATAAGCTGACGGAGATGGCTGGCCGCCTCAAGTCCGAGGAGCTCCGCACCGTGGTGGAGGAATATGGGATCGATGAGGAGAAAGCTTATTCAAAAGAGAGCCTCTCTGCCTTGAGAAACCGCCTCAGACTGTATATGGTTGACTTCACCGATGGTCTTAAAGGGGCGGCGGCTGAAGTCAATAAAGCGTTCTCGGACAATGGGTTATCCACACTAGACACAAAATCTGGATGGCTTGGGAAGTATCTGGTCAAGATCGATGCGGTCGAGCCCAAATCAGAGATTCCCGGAATCTCGGACGCGGTCCGCAGGAAAGCGTCAGACTACTCCGAATGGTTCAAACAGAAAGACCAAAAGATCTACAACTATCTTGAGGGTGAACTCCTTCCTCCATTCGCCAAATTCGTGGCATATTACGACCAGGGGATCAAAGCCTACAACACTGCCCTTCTTCTGCTGGGACAGATAGGTTCTCTCGGAATCGCTTCAGAGTTGCGGAGAGAGTTTCAGAATCTGCTCAAAGAGAAGAACGTGTTGAGCCTCGATGACTCCAATGTCCTCTTAAAGAACATAATCGACGGGGCTGACGCTCCCTTCATCTACGAAAAATTGGGAGTACGGTTTGAGCATTTCCTGCTGGATGAGTTCCAGGACACATCCAGGGTGCAGTGGGAGAATTTCAAGCCACTTATAGCCAACAGTGATTCGGAAGGTTTTGATAATCTGCTGGTTGGAGATGTCAAGCAGAGCATCTACCGCTTCAGGGGATCCGACTGGAAGCTGATGGCGGCGGATGTCGCCAAGCAGTTCCCTACCGCAGTCGAAGACAACTTGAAAGGCAACTGGAGGAGCTTGAGGAACATAGTGGAGTTCAACAACAAGTTCTTCGCCTACGCCTCGGAGAGATTGGACAAAGCCTATGGGGATGTGGCTGAAGGAATATCCGTATCCAAGATCTATGGCAAAAAAGACGATGGCGAGTTTGAGGAGCAGCTCGTGATGTCCAATGAGGCTGAGGATGGTTTCGTTGAAGCCGTGTTCTGCCCTGTGGAGGATGAGAATGACCACATACTCCAGACAATCAGGAAAGTCATGGACGCGGGAGCGCTTCCTGGGGACATAACGGTCCTGGTCAGGAACAACAGTGAAGGTTCAATTATAGCTTCCTTCTTGATGGATAACGGTTTGGATGTGATTTCGGACGACTCGTTGGAGCTGAAGTCATCTTTCATCGTCAGAAAGCTTGTCTCGCTGATCTCCTCTGTCAAGAACCCTGAGGACACGATCGGATCCTATCTCGCCAAAGAAGCCGGACTCGATGTCAGCGACCTTTCTTTCCACTCCCTCGTCGATCTTTGCGAAAGACTCGCAAGACTCCTCGCAAATGGGCCTGACAAGGAGATATTCAAAAGGGAAACACTTTACATCCAGTCATTTATGGATTATGTGATGGACCATGTCGCCGTCAATGGCAACTCCCTCGACACCTTCTTGAAGGCTTGGGACAAAGCCAAACCGATGGTCAGCTCCCCTTCCGATGTGGAGGCCATCAGGGTCATGACCATCCATAAATCCAAGGGGCTTGAGTTCCCTTATGTCATCCTACCTTATGCGGAGAAAGTCGGCCTGTTCCGTCACGGCAAGTCTTGGTCCGTCCCCGATGTGGAGGGCACCTCTCTACAGGGAATCGAAAAGACTGCCTTCGACATAGACCTTTCAGGGAGAAGCGCCGGAACTCTCTTCGAGAAAGACTACCGGAATGAGCTCTTTCTCCAATACATTGACAACATCAACGTTCTGTATGTCGCTATGACAAGGGCTTGTAACGGAATGACCATCATAGCTGACAGTGGTTGCTCCTCCGCTTCAAGCCTGGCCGGCATCCTGAAAGATTATCTCAGTGACGGGAATCTGCTCACAGGTTTTGCCCAAGAGGATAGCAGCGATGATTTGACCAGTGTCTTCAGCCTGGGTGAAATGTACGACTTCTCGAAGATGAAGAGGAAGGAATCCGGCATGACAAAGCGTGAGCCTGGCTACCCTTCATTCCCGCTGAATCCGGAGAGCGACGATGACGATTCCAAGGACCGGGGAAGGCTCAGGCTCTCCTCAGAGGCGACCAATTTCTTCACGGATGAGGGAGTGGCCATAGAGGAAGCCAGGCATAATGGCACTGTCTTGCACGATATCCTCTCGAGGGTAAGAGTGCCCTCAGACCTCGAAGCATCAGTCAAGCTGGCCGTCAGGCAAGGGGATCTCGATAGGGATAAGGAGGCGGAAGTTGTTGACCTACTGACAGAAAGGATAGCCGCACATCCTGAATGGTTCCCGATTGAAGGAGCGGAAATATTCAATGAGGTCGCGCTTATCGACACCGATGGCAAGGAAAGGCGGCCGGATCGTGTGGTGGTCAAAGACGGGGTCGTCACGGTTATAGACTACAAATTCGGGGAGAAAGATCCTTACTACAAGACTCAGGTCAGCCGTTACGCGGGTATTT
>OMQO01000077.1 GCA_900313275.1 uncultured Bacteroidales bacterium | reverse complement strand
GCTCTTCATGAGACGCAGATGTTTCGTGAAGGAACTTTAAGTAACGAATATGGCAGAGAACACTCTGATAGACAAGATCCTGGCTCTCCAGGAAAAATACAACTCACTGCAGGCACAACTCTCTGATCCCGCGGTGATCGCTGACATGAAGAAATATGTCCAGCTCAACAAGGACTACAAGCAACTTGAGCCTATCGTGAAGACCGGCCTGGACTATAAGCGCAAGGTAGAGGAGTTGGCGGACGCGAAGGACATCCTTATCAACGAGAAGGATGAGGATTTGAGGGATATGGCCCGAGCTGAGATAGCTGAGATTGAGCCTATGCTTCCCCAGATTGAGGAGCAGATAAAGATATTGCTGATTCCCGCTGATCCTGATGACGCCAAGAACGCCATAGTGGAGATCCGTGGCGGCACGGGTGGCGACGAGGCCGCGATCTTCGCTGGTGACCTTTTCAGGATGTATTCGAAATACGCTGAGAAGAAAGGCTGGAAGCTTGAGGTAAATGACTCGACTCCAGGTACTTCCGGCGGTTTTAAGATGATTGTGTTCAAACTCTCGTCCAACGATGAGGGAGTCTATGGGATCATGAAATATGAGTCTGGCGTGCACCGTGTCCAGCGTGTCCCCCAGACTGAGACCCAAGGCAGGATCCAGACTTCAGCGGCTTCTGTGGCGGTTTTCCCTGAGGCCGGAGAGTTTGATGTAGATCTGCGTTGGGAAGACATCCGTCTGGATCTTTTCTGCGCTTCCGGCCCTGGTGGCCAAGGTGTCAACACGACCTATTCGGCTGTCCGTCTGACTCACCTCCCGACCGGCCTCGTGGTCCAGTGCCAGGAGGAGCGCTCGCAGCTTAAGAATAAGGATAGGGCCTTTGAGGAATTGAGAACCCGACTCTATAATCTTGAGCACCAGAAATATCTCGACGAGATAGGCGCCAAGCGTAAGACCATGGTCTCCACTGGCGACCGTTCCGCCAAGATCCGTACTTATAACTATCCTCAAGGACGTGTCACCGACCATAGGATCAACTGGTCCATGTATAATCTTCCGGTCTTTATGGACGGAGACATCCAGGAATGTATAAATCAACTTCAGATAGCTGAAAATGCCGAGCGTCTCAAGGAGGCCGGTGATTGATGGTTCGACAGGCTCACCAACCGGCCGGTCCCTGAGCTTGTCGAAGGCGGTCCCTGAGCTTGTCGAAGGGCAGTGTACTAGGAAACCACTTAAAAAACTAGAAAATGCGTAAAACAACTTTTTCTGCAGCCTTTGTGCTGATGGCCGTGCTTTTCACGGTATGTCTTATCTCCTCGAATCTTTTCGCGGCTAAAATATTCACAATAGGGAAGATAGCGCTGCCTTGCGCTGTGCTGATCTTTCCTGTGTCCTACATCCTGAATGACTGTTTCACTGAGGTGTGGGGCTACAAGAAGGCCCGTATGGTCATCTGGATGGCTTTCGCGATGAACCTGTTCGTCGCTTTGGTCGCGCAGCTTGCCGTCGCTCTTCCGGCCGCATCGTTCTGGACCGGCGGCGAGCACTTCGACTTTGTGTTCAAGATGGCTCCCAGGGTGCTCCTAGCTTCGCTTCTGGCATTCCTCGCAGGCTCGACCTTCAATGCCTATGTGCTCAGCAAGATGAAGGTCGCTCAAGGTGGTAAGGGCTTCTCTCTGAGAGCGATAGTCTCCTCGCTGGCGGGCGAGGTCCTGGATTCTTTAATATTCATGCCCATCGCTTTCTGGGGGACTCCTTTGAAGAATCTCGGATGGATGATGCTCTGCCAGGTCTCCTTCAAAGTGCTTTACGAGATTGTCATCCTTCCTGTCACCTCCGCGGTGGTGAAGAAGCTCAAGGCAGTTGAGGGTGAGGATGCCTACGACCGTGGAGTCAGTTACAATCCTTTCAAGATCACAGACATTCAATAATATGGAAGACAGGAAAAAAGAGGGCCTGGAGGCCCTGGGTCACGCGACTCGCTATAAGATGGATTATGCTCCCGAGGTCTTGGAGACCTTTGAGAACATGCATCCAGGAAGGGACTATTGGGTGAGGTTCAACTGTCCTGAGTTCACGACGCTTTGCCCGATCACCGGGCAGCCGGATTTCGCCGAGATCAGGATCAGTTATATTCCTGACCTGCGGATGGTCGAGAGCAAGAGCCTCAAGCTCTACCTCTTCAGTTTCCGCAACCATGGCGGTTTCCACGAGGACTGTGTCAATATAATCCTCAATGACTTGGTCCGCTTGATGGATCCGAAGTACATCGAGGTGCTTGGTCTTTTCACTCCCAGAGGAGGCATATCCATCCATCCTTATGTCAATTACGGTCGTCCCGGGACTGACTACGAGGCACTCGCCAGACAGCGTTTTGCCACTCACGAGTGACAAATTGTCAGCCTTCGCGGCTTGGCATAACATTGGCTAATTTATCCGAGGCTGACGAGGGTGTCAGCCCCGGATTATTTTTGTAAACAATAAAAGGAGTAAAAGAATATGGGAAAAATCATTGGAATCGACCTTGGAACCACCAATTCGTGTGTTTCGGTCATGGAAGGCAACCAGCCTACCGTCATAATCAACAACGAGGGTGAGAGGTGCCAAACGTCAGGCTATCACCAACCCCCAGAACACCGTTTTCTCTATCAAGAGGTTCATGGGTGAGACCTACGACCAGGTGACCAAAGAGGTCAGCAGGGTCCCTTATAAAGTCATCAGAGGCGAGAACAACACTCCTCGCGTGGACATCAACGGCAAGCTCTATTCTCCTCAGGAGATCTCCGCTATGATTCTCCAGAAGATGAAGAAGACCGCTGAGGACTATCTGCGTCAGGATGTCACCGAGGCTGTCATCACTGTCCCCGCCTACTTCTCTGACTCCCAGCGTCAGGCTACCAAGGAGGCTGGAAAGATCGCCGGACTTGATGTCAAGAGGATCATCAACGAGCCTACGGCCGCAGCATTGGCGTATGGTCTTGACAAGAAGAACAAGGACATGAAGGTCGCCGTCTATGACCTTGGTGGTGGTACCTTCGATATCTCCATCCTTGAGTTGGGAGGCGGTGTGTTCGAGGTCAAGTCCACGAATGGTGACACCCACCTCGGTGGTGACGATTTCGACCAGGAGATCATCAACTGGCTCGCTTCCGAGTTCGCCGCCGAGAATGGCGGGATCGACCTTAAGAAGGATCCTATGGCTCTCCAGAGACTTAAGGAGGCTGCTGAGAAGGCTAAGATCGAGCTCTCGAACCAGACCTCGACCGAGATCAACCTTCCGTACATCATGCCTGTTGACGGCATCCCCAAGCACCTTGTGAAGACCCTCACCAGGGCCAAGTTCGAGCAGATCTGCGACAACCTGTTCCAGAGGTCCATCGAGCCTTGCCGCATCGCTCTCCGCGACGCCGGTCTCCAGGCTTCCGATATTGACGAGGTCCTTCTCGTCGGAGGTTCAACTCGTATCCCTAAGGTCCAGCAGCTTGTCAAGGAGTTCTTCGGGAAAGAGCCCAACAAGAGTGTCAATCCGGACGAGGTTGTCGCAATCGGCGCATCCATCCAGGGCGGTGTTCTCGCCGGTGATGTCAAGGATGTCCTCCTTCTCGATGTCACACCGCTTTCTCTCGGTATCGAGACCCTCGGTGGTGTCATGACAAAGCTCATCGACGCTAACACGACAATCCCTACCCACAAGAGCCAGGTCTTCTCGACCGCTGCTGACAACCAGCCTTCAGTTGAGATCCATGTGCTTCAGGGTGAGCGCCCTATGGCCAAGGACAACAAGGAGCTCGGCCTCTTCCATCTGGATGGCATCGCTCCCGCCCCTAGGGGAATACCTCAGATCGAGGTGACCTTCGACATCGACGCGAATGGTATCCTTAATGTCTCCGCTAAGGACAAGGCCACCGGAAAGCAGCAGAACATCAGGATCGAGGCTTCTTCAGGTCTTTCCGACGCCGAGATCCAGAGGATGCGTGACGAGGCTAAGGCCAATGAGGCTGCCGACCAGGCCGCCAAGGAAAGGGTTGACAAGATCAACAACGCCGACGCTCTCTGCTTCCAGGCCGAGAAGTTCCTCAAGGAGAATGGCGACAAGGTTCCCGCTGACGTGAAGGCTGAGGTCGAGAGCAATGTGAACCTCCTCAAGGAGGCTGTCAAGACTCAGAACCTCGCTGACATCGACAGGTATTCCGAGGCCCTCAACAAGGCTTTCGAGAAGATGTACCAGGCTCAGCAGGGTGCCGCGGGACAGAATCCTTACGGCCCTCGGGGTCCTCAAGGCCCTCAGCCTGGCCCTCAGGATCAGGGACCTGATGAGCAGTAGGATCAGGAATATATGTCCAGTAAGAATGGAAAGGGCGGCACCGGTAAGTGTCGCCCTTTTTCGTTATCAGAACGCCAGCACGGGGCGGGCAATTTCAGTAAATACCTTATTCGTGCAACTAAACATAACACCTATAGAACTTCCACTGGTATTTACCATGACAACACCAGCTACATTAGCAGTGCTTTCAGAACTTGACCATAGACCATAACTCCAGGATGGAAATCCGTCATAAGCTGTTCCTTTAGTGCCAGCTTTCGCCATAGCTGTTTCCAAATTATGTATCGAACTCCAATTCTTGTCAATCCATGTCCTCCATACGACATCGCTATCGTTAAGACCACCAAGTCCTGTGAAAATTTTCACCCACTGCTGCATACTAGGCAAGAACCAACCCGTGGTGGACGATGGAGCCGGCAGCGATGAGTAGTTCCATGCCTTATAGGGTGCGGGATAGTCCTCTGCCGCATCTGTCTTCTCCGCCAGGAATTTCGTGTTGGCATAACCGCTGACATTGCTTGTGCGCTTCAGGTCTCCGGTATCGTCGACGAGGGGTTCTGAAATCATGTCCGTAATGTCAAGCATTCCTTCGCGTCTCCAGACCACGCCACCTGCGGCATTTTTCAAACAGAGCACTAAACCGTGGCTCTGTAGCGTGGTGGTGCCGTCGCGCAGGGTTACGCCATTCTCACTGAACGCGTCGGTACCGACATAGGCAATCACGCCGATGGGGGTCTTGCCCTCTTCGAGCGTTGTACTGAAAGTCCCGTCGCTGTAGTAGAGGTCGCCCAGCGTCGGGATTCTTGTCATCTTCACGCCGATTGCGTAGTACTTGCCGTTCTCGAACGTGATGCCCGTCTTGTCGTAGCTGAAATTGCCCGTGGCAGTGTTGGCCGATAGCGACACGGTCTTATTCGAGGCTTTTCGCACGGCAACGAAGATGTCGCTGGCGGCTGCTGCGGGTGTCACGTTGTACGTCGTGCTGCCTACCTTCACCGTGAGGCTCGTGGCGGAAACAGGCGTGGTGCCGTCTTGCTTCTTGAGCGTGAACTTCACGATGGCTTGCTGGTTGGCGAACGATGCGGGGGCGGTCGAAGGATGTAGTCGAGTGAGCCCTCCTGGGTCGTATAGTCAGGCTTGTCGTTGAACTTCAGCCTGAGTTTCGTACCCACCGTCGGGGTATAGGTCGAAACGAACTCGCCCTTCAGCATGGCTGTCGCGCCGCTGCTCTGCGCGGTGAGTGTGCCGACGGGAGCTATGGATTCCATTTCCTCGGATCCTTCTCCCGTCACGCTATAGACCGCTACCTCTTCGCCAGCCTTCCACGTGGCATTGAGAGTATTCCCTTCAAGGGTGAGCGCTCGTGTTCCCGCATCGTTACCGCTCTTGGTCGCCTTGACGGTCAAGGTGTATGCCCTCGGAGTTTCAGTCGTTACCGGTGTGGACTCATCGGCGAAAATGTCATCGTTCGAGCAAGCCGTCACGGCGGCTACTGTCAGCAGCAGCGCGGCCACTGTCCGGATGGAAATCATTGATCTTTTCATGCCTTTGCCCTCCTCTTGATTATTCCCAGTCTTCTTCATTCGCGGTACCATAGCCACCGCGGCTGGCCTCAATTCCATCGGTACTCTGGCAGATGACGCCTTCCTGCGCCACCTCGAACACCTGAGTCGAGGGGGCAAGGTATGTTTGTTTGATTTCTTTTCGCATAATACACAACCGCTAAAACATCTAAATATACATACTTTCAATGAAATAGCCAAAAGATGAAAGATACCCTCATGATTATCAAAATATTGTGCGGAGCGACTTTTTTGCATATATTTGTGAATATGAGAACAGGCTTCAACATCGATTTGAGCGGCAGAAACACTTTCAGGATGAAGGTCAGTTGCCGCTGTCTGGTTGAATACGATAACGTTGAGGAACTTCGGGACGCTTTGGCGGATCCGTCTTTGCCTCGCCCTTTATTCCCGATCGGCGGCGGGAGCAATCTTCTCTTTACCAGCGATTTCCCAGGAACTATCCTCCATTGCGGGATGAAGAATATAAAGAGGCTCGGCCCCGACAGGGTCTATGCCGATGCCGGGGTGGTTTGGGATGATTTCTGCGCCTGGTGCGCCTCTGAGGGACTTTGGGGGCCTGAGAACCTTTCCCATATCCCCGGAGAAGTAGGTGCCTCGGCCGTCCAGAACATCGGAGCTTATGGCCGTGAGGTGTGCGAGCTGATCGACTCGGTCGAATGTGTCGACACCAGGGATGCCTCCAAGATAACCATTCCCGCTTCGGAGTGTGAATATGCCTATAGGGACTCCCGTTTCAAGCATGACTGGAAGTGGAGATATGTGGTCACCGGTGTGGTTTACCGTGTCTCCCTTGAGCCTGTTCCGGTGCTGGATTACGGCCATGTCAGGGAAGCGGTTGTGGAGCGTTTCGAAACCGATGATCCTTCTCGCTTGACTCCCGCGATGATCAGAGAGACAGTCACTTCCATCCGTAAGGGGAAGCTGCCGGAGGTTGATGAGCTCGGCAGCGCCGGGAGTTTCTTCCGGAATCCATGCGTCTGCCAGGAGGCTTTCGCCACAGTCCGGGAAGTCGCTCTGAGAGAGTCGCTCGGCGAGGTCCCTCATTTCGACCTTGAGGACGGCTCGGTCAAGATTCCGGCCGCCTGGCTCATCGACAAATGCGGATGGAAAGGCATGAGCAGGGGAGGGGCCGCCGTCTTCAACAAGCAGCCTCTTGTGATTGTCAATTGGACAGGGGAAGCCGTGCCTGAGGATGTCATGTCCCTCGCGGAGGGCATAAGGGCTTCCGTCAAGGAGAAGTTCGGTGTCGAGCTGAGTCGTGAAGTTGAATATGTATAAAACTAATAGCCATTAACCATGAGTTCATTCATTATCGAAGGAGGACATAAGTTGAGCGGGTCAATCGCCCCTCAAGGTGCCAAGAACGAGGCGCTTGAGGTGTTGAGTGCGGTGCTTCTGACCACTGAGGAAGTCCAGATGTCCAATGTCCCGGAAATACTTGATGTCAAGAACCTTATCTCCTTGTTGCAGATGATGGGAGTCCAGGTCTGCCGGAAGTCTGTGGGGGAATATTCCTTCAAGGCTGAGCATCTGGATGTGGATTTCATCGAGAGCTCGGAGTTCGTCCGGATGTGTTCCACCCTCAGGGGATCCGTGATGGTGGCGGGACCTCTTCTCGCTCGTCTCGGGCATGTGTGGTTTCCCAAACCCGGCGGTGACAAGATCGGACGCCGCAGGGTTGACACCCACATCTCTGGACTTATGGGACTTGGAGCGGACCTCTCTTACGACTCCGAAAAGAGGGCCTACAAGCTGAGTCTTCCGGCCGGGAAACACTTGACTGGCAAATATATGCTGCTTGATGAGGCTTCTGTGACCGGTACCGCCAACATCCTCATGGCGGCCTGCCTCGCCGAAGGAAAGACTGTGATCTACAACGCCGCGTGCGAACCTTACATCCAGCAGCTCTCCAAGATGCTCACCGCCATGGGTGCCAAGATCGATGGAATAGGTTCCAACCTGTTGACTATCACCGGAGTCCCGGGCCTTCACGGCGCTACGCACAAGATCCTGCCGGACATGATCGAGGTCGGTAGTTTCATCGGCATGGCGGCTCTTTGCCAGAGCTCTATAACGATCAAGGACACTTCGTACATGAATCTCGGCATTATTCCCGAGAGTTTCCGCAGGCTTGGAGTCAAGCTTGAGCAGAGGGGGGATGACATATTCGTCCCGGAGCAGGACAGTTATGTGATCGAGTCGTTCATGGATGGTTCCATCATGACTATAGCTGACGCTCCTTGGCCTGGCCTAACGCCTGACCTTCTTAGTGTTATCCTGGTTGTCGCAACCCAATGCCGGGGGAGTGTGCTTATCCATCAGAAGATGTTTGAGAGTCGTCTGTTCTTCGTCGATCGCCTGATCGACATGGGTGCGCAGATTATCCTTTGCGACCCTCACCGGGCTGTTGTCATAGGCCACGACCACAAGTTCCAGCTGAGGAGCGGCCGTATGCTTTCGCCTGACATCAGGGCTGGTATCGCCCTGCTGCTTGCGGCTATGTCGGCCAAGGGCACAAGTGAGATCGGGAATATCGAGCAGATCGACCGAGGCTACCAAGACATCGAAAACCGCCTCAACGCCCTCGGCGCCCGTATTGTCAGGAAATAGTCAATCATAGACTTCCCTCATAAACGGCTTCGAGCAGATGGACCGAGTCGGTGATGTCGTAACCTTGGGCTTTCACGGACTTGTACGCTTCTTCTCGATTCGGGTTCTTTGGTTTTGTGCGCAATTCATCTACCCAGCGGCTCTTTACCAAAGGTAGATAACTAACTCTGTCTCCAAAAGATAGATCCGTTGGAACATTATCGGAAAGCAATACAGGAAGCCCCGATGTGATCGCTTCCAGCCCCGCCATAGCGAAACCTTCTGTAAGAGAGGGCAATATACATATGTCAAATGCCTGATAGAGCAGTTCGGGATCTTGTCGTTTTCCTAAAAAGATCACTTGTTTTTGCAGCCCGTGATCCAGGCAATACCTTATGGAACTTTGATATGTCTTTCCATCTCCCACAAGCACAAACACAATGCTACTATCTTCCTTACATAGTTCTTCAGCGATCTCCAAGGCAAAACGGTGATTCTTTAGCGTGGAAAATCCCGCAACCATGCCGATAACATATTTTCCCTCAATATCAAGGCTTTCCCTTACTGAATCCCTGACTGACTGATTGAAACGGAAGCGGTCTGTCTCTATGGCGTTCGGAAGCACAAGAGTCTTCTGTTCCCAAGGGCCAAATACGGCATCCCGAGCTTGCTTACTGCAGGCCATCATAGTCGTCGCATAGATGCGATTGAGAACCCATCCAGAGTATTTCCGGAGAAGTGATTTAAGGGAAGAACAAATAGGTATAGTATGCGCATGGGCTATACGACATTCAATCCCCATCTTCTTCGCTACTCTAAGATCGACATAAGAAGTGCTGCTGCTGTGGACATGAATGGCATCGTAGTGCTCCCTCTGAAGCAGGTCAGTAAGAGTTTCCACGTACTTTTTCAGCCCTTGTGAACGAAGCGGTAGCATGTGAAAAGACGCTCCCATTCTCATCATTTCCTGACCAATATAACCTGGTGATGATGAATTAACCGCGAAATCAAAATGATAGCGTTCCCTGTCAATATGAGACATGTAGTTATAGACCACGGAGGGTATTCCTCCATAGTCAGCAAGGCCCATAATGTGTAGAATTCTCTTGCTCATCTCATAATACTTTGAGCCTCAGGGAGTTGGTGACGACGCAGACGGAACTGAGCGCCATGCAGGCGGCCGCTATCATAGGGTTGAGAAGAAAGCCGTTGACGGGGTAGAGCACTCCTGCCGCGACAGGCACAGCCAAGATGTTGTAGATGAAGGCCCAAAAGAGATTCTCCTTGATGATCCTGGTGGTCCTCTTGGACATCTTTATCAGTTCCGGCACTGACTTCAAGTCTGAACCTACGATTGTCACCATCGACGCGTTCATGGCAATGTCGGTCCCGCCACCCATGGCCACACTCAGGTCGGCCACGGCCAGCGCGGGACTGTCGTTGATGCCGTCACCGACCATCGCCACCTTCCGCCCTTTCGATTGTAACTCCTTGATGTGCATGTGTTTACTATCGGGTAACACCCCGCACATGACATTATCTATTCCCACCTTCGACGCGACCTTCCCAGCTCTTTCCTGGTTGTCACCTGAAAGCATGAACACATCCAAGCCCATCTTTTTCAGTTCCGCGACAGCCTCCGCTGATGTCTCCTTGATCTCGTCCTCAAACTCCATGTCCGCTGAAGGGACAATATCGGCCGAGAGTCCTTTGGTGATGGTTCCGGTCTTGTCAAGGACCACGGTGTCAATGTCTTTTGCGATCTGAAGTGAGTCGGCGTCTTTGACCAGGATGCCTTTCCTGGCGCAGTTGCCTATGCCAGCGGTGAGCGCGGTCGGAGTGGCCAGTCCCAAAGAACAAGGACAGGCTATTACCAGTACGGTCACCATAGCCAAAAGACCTTTAGCGACACCGTCGGAAGGTGCCAGGAATATCCAACACAACAAAGTTATGATTGAGATTCCAATAATGACCGGCACAAACACGGCGGCCACCTTGTCCACCGTGTGCTGGATCTTCGCCTTGCTTCCTTGGGCGTCCCTGACCATCCTGATAATCGAGGAGAGCATAGTGTCTTTCCCGACCTTCTCAGCCCTCATCACGAAAGATCCTCTTTGGTTCATTGTGCCCGTAAATACTTTGGAACCAGCGGTTTTGTGGTTCGCTACAGGCTCGCCGGTGAGCATGCTCTCGTCCACCCAGGACTCACCGCCAATGACTTCTCCGTCGGCGGGAATCCGCTCTCCGGGGTTGACCGTGTATTCATCTCCGGGATTGAGTCTTACGCTTTTGGGCTGAAGACCGGCAAGGCTACGGATCGCTGAACTGGTGCTGTGTTTGGCCTTTTCCTCCAGAAAGCGTCCGATGAGGATGAACGCCACGATCATCGTGGACGACTCGAAGTACAGGTGAGCTTCCAGACCTCTTGATGTCCACACCTCCGGGAATAGCAAATTGAATACGCTGAATAGATATGAGATCAGAATCGACAAGGCCACCAGGGTGTCCATGCTGGCGGATCCTTTCTTTAGCTGTTTCCAGGCTGTGGTGATGAAACGCCTTCCGCACCAGAAGACCACAGGAGTGGCTAATGCCCACAGTATGAATCCTTTCCCCGGGAAGTCCCTGAATCCCATACCCAACAGCATGACTAGCAAAGCCATGATCAGGGCGATCCACATGTCCCTTTTCAGGGACCTCAGGAAATCTTCCCGTTGTCGTTCCGCTTCCGAGTCGGCCTCGTCGTCGGAGTCGTCCCCCTCGACTACGATGAGGTCGTAGCCAGCGTCCTGGACCGCCTTCTTGATCTGGGCGGGGGATATCACCTGGGGATTGTAATCAACTTGAGCTGAATTGGATGCGAGCGACACATTGCACTCACTGACTCCTTGCAGATTCTTTATAGTGCCTTGTACTCTCGCCACGCAGGCGGCGCAGCCCATCCCTTGCACGGGGAAATTTCTTCTAACAGTATTTGCCATGAATAATCTTTATCACATCAGCCACTCCGACATGTCCCGGCCTTCCGCGAGGCCTTCACGGATCTCGGTGGAAGAGATGTCCACTATCGGAGCGTCAATTATCTCAATGTTGTAAGTGTCCCTGAGAGTCTCCTCAAGGCTTCTTTGTCCTTCCTCAGCGAACTCATTGGCATCCAGCACATAAGGGGCGGGGAAGTGACGGCATTCCTCGATGAGTTTACGCTTGATTGCCTCATGGTCGTAGCCTTTTCGAGGATATACGGCGACCCCATAATCGGAGAGGATCCTTTGGAAATCCCTCCATCTGTGGATGTTCTCGAGGTTGTCAGCCCCCATCACGAAAGTGAAGTCGTTCTCGGGCTCCCTTTGCCTGAGGGCATCCAGGGTCTTGATCGTGTACTGGGGTGGTGGCATCTTCAACTCGATGTCGTCCACCCAGACATGGAGCTCAGGATGCCTTTTGACCGCCGCTATGGCCGCCTGGTAGCGGTCTTCGGCGGTGTCGGCGCTTATGGTGGTCTTTATCGGGTTCTTCGGGGACACGACGAGGTAAACCCAGTCGTATTCCTTCTCCCTGGTCAGGTACTCCATAATCGCCTGATGGCCGATGTGGAGTGGGTTAAACGAACCCGAATAGACAGCGATTCGCATCAGATGAAAGTGGAGTAGTTGAGTCTGCCGTCGTCAAGAAAGTCCTCCACGACCTTTTCTGACTCCGCAAATGCGGTCGAAAGATCGTCATTGACAAGGACATAGTCGAATTGCGGGGCATAAGCCATTTCCTCCCCAGCCTTGGCTACTCTTTCCTCAATGGCTTCAGGAGAGTCGGTGCCTCTCTTTATCAGCCTATCCCTCAGGACTTCCACTGAAGGGGCCTGGATGAATATCGACAACGCTGCTTTGCCGAAATATTTCTTCAGGTTGACACCGCCTTTGACATCCACGTCAAAGATGATGACATGGCCGGCCGCCCAAATCCTCTCGCACTCAGACTTTAAGGTGCCGTAGAACCTGCCTTCATAGACTTCCTCAAACTCGACGAACTTGTCCTCGTCGATAAGCTTGCGGAACTCCTCGGGGGACATGAAATAGTACTCCCTTCCGTGGACTTCTTCACCTCTCGGGGGTCTGGATGTGGCCGACACGGAGAATTCCATCGAATCGGGATAAACCCCGAGAATGTGGTTCACTATCGTGCTTTTTCCGGATCCGGATGGTGCCGAGAAGATTAAAACTTTATTATCCATGTGGTTGATAGCTTATATTTATACAAAAATAGTTATTTTTGTGATAATCAGTAATAGTTCGTCCTAACACTTCGAGTTTTGGCAAGGAAGAAAAAAAAGGCTCCGGCGATGGATCCGGACATTTTCCAGAAGAGCAGGGAGGCGCTAAGGCGTCGTCACCGCCAAGTTATCTACTTGAATGATAGTGAAATGGCCGCAGTAAAAGAATACTGCGACCGATTCAATGTTAAGGCTCGTTCAGCCATATTCAGGGAAGCCACTATGGCTAGGGTGCTGGAGCAACTCTCCGATAGCCACCCGACTCTCTTCTAGCGGCGGTTGGCCATTCCGATGTAATAGAGCAGAGTCGCCAGGGATCCTATGGCGGCGATAACGTATGTGCAGGCTGCCCATTTCAGGGCGTCCACTGCCATGGGTTTTGTCTCATAATTGGTGATTCCGGCATTCTCAAGCCATCTGACAGCCCTGCTGCTGGCGTTGATCTCGACAGGCAGCGTCACGAAGCTGAAGAAGGTAGTGAAAGCGAAAAGCACTATTCCGAGCCAAAGAAGGGCCGGGGTTATCTGGATGAGAAGAACTCCTGCAAGAAGCACCCACTGGACCCACCTGCTGGAGAAGCTGACCACAGGCACGAGAGCGCTGCGGAGCTTCAGTGGGGCATATCCATTCGCGTGCTGAAGGACATGGCCACACTCGTGAGCGGCGACAGCGGCCGCTGCGACACTCCTCTGACCATAGACGGCCTCGCTGAGGTTGACTGTTTTGGTCTGAGGGTTGTAATGGTCCGTCAGCTTACCAGGGACGCAAGTGATCTGAACATCGGTTATTCCATTGTCCATCAGCATCTTCCGTGCGACCTCAGCACCTGTCATACCGTTGGTCGTAGGGACCTGGGAGTATTTGTCAAATCTGCTGGTAAGCATGGCCTGGACGATGTAACTCAGCACCATGATCGCGATCGTGATGATCCATATCATTCCGTAACTCATATCCTTTGTTTTTATACCATCTTTCAAATGTAATGATTTTCGCGCTGATTTTTTCAGAAAAACAGTAAATTTGTATAATATTCCCATTTGGAGGATGTCAAACAGCGAGACAGATTTCTCAAGATTGGAGTTGAATCTCCAAGGCTGCCTGGACAACTACAGGTACTTCAGGTCGAAACTCAAGCGTTCGACCAAGATGCTTGTGCTTGTCAAGGCCAATGCCTATGGACATGGGGCTGTCGAGTTCGCGCACATGATGCAGAACGCGGGAGCGGACTATCTGGCCGTTGCTCTCCCGGTTGAGGGGATAGAGTTGAGGCAGGCTGGTATCAGCCTTCCTATTCTGGTCCTCACCGCAGGGACTGACTTTTTCGACGAGATCATCGACAATCACCTTGAGCCTGGCATTCCCAACATGTTTACTCTCAAGGCTTTGGTCGCTGTGCTCCAGTCTCGGGGTGTTGAAGGTTTCCCGATCCATCTGAAGCTTGACACCGGCATGCACAGGCTTGGCTTCATGACCAGCGAACTCCCTGAATTGCTGGATTATCTTGAAGAGTGCCGGGAGGTGAAGGTAAAGTCAATCTATTCCCATCTTTGTGTCGCGGAGGATCCCGGGATGGATTCTTTCACCTTGGGGCAGGCGAAGATGTTCGAGCGCAACGCTGCCTTGATTGAGGACACGATAGGATATCATCCGATCAATCATCTTCTGAATTCCGCTGGAATCGAGCGTTTCCCCCAGTTCCAGCATGACATGGTACGTCTCGGAGTGGGAATATACGGGATCAGCGCCCTGCCTGATGTCCATCTGAAGCCGGTAGCATCATTGAAAGTAAAGGTTTTGCAGATAAAGGAATTGCAACCTGGCGACGGAGCTATCGGTTATGGTCAGCACGGTCTGATCGCTCCAGAGGGAACCAGGATAGCCACAATCCCTGTCGGCTATGCCGATGGAATAGACCGTCACCTCGGTTGTGGCCGGGCCAGTTTCAATCTGAACGGCCATAGGGTTCCGACCATCGGGAATATATGCATGGACATGTGTATGGTCGATGTCACCGGAGTGGA
>OMQO01000155.1 GCA_900313275.1 uncultured Bacteroidales bacterium | reverse complement strand
GATTTATTCGCCGCCGCATGCCGCTTGGCGGTCTGGATACACTCTCTTCTGCAGATCACCACAGACACCCCATGATAATTGATTTCTTCCTCAATCACCTTTTCCATCTCAGGATAGTTTTTAGGAAGAGGGATGATCGTACGGATGTGTTCAGGAGCCACTCCAATCGCTGCGCAGATAGCCTCCAACTTTCCGGTACCAGCGGAATCCTGGCCTCCTGTCATGCCGGTGGTAAGGTTGTCTGAGATACAAAGGGTTATGTCAGCGTCAGAGTTGACGGCGTCCAAAAGACCGGTCATCCCGCTGTGGGTGAATGTTGAGTCACCGATAACCCCGACTGAAGGCCAGACACCCGAATTAGCGGCCCCTATCGCCATAGTCAATGAGGCCCCCATCTCGACACAGGAATGAATCGCATGGAAAGGAGGCATGTAACCGAGAGTGTAGCAACCTATGTCACCGAACACCCTGGAACCATCGTATTTGCGGAGAACATTGTTTAGAGCCGTGTAAAAATCCCTATGCCCACAACCCTGGCAAAGTGCCGGAGGACGAGGGACGGTTGTTTTCGGAGCCTCGAATACCTCAAGCGGCTCCATTCCAAGAGCGATGCGGACAAGATCAGGATTGAGTTCCCCGGTACGAGGAAGCGTGCCGTCAAGACGACCTTTGACTCTCACGAAACCATTCCCTTTATTATTGTCATAAAGCGGTCCTCTCAACCTTTCCTCGATGAGCGGCTGGCCTTCCTCAATCACAAGGATAGTCTCGCAAGTGGCGGTCAGCTTTTTAAGCGACGCGTTCGGGAAAGGATAACGGGTAACCTTCAAGACAGGATGGCGGCATCCCTCTGGATAATTCTCCATCAAGTAGTTATAAGCGATGCCGCAGGTCACGATTCCAAGGCTATGGTCCGGGCCATCAATAAGTTGATTGTCAATTGATTCCTCAGAATCACGACGGAACTTATGCTGCTCTTCCGCAAGCTCCTTGACCCTTACCCTGGATATTCCCGGAAGGGTGACCCAGAACCTCTCCCTATCCTTAGGAGGGAAATGCGTCTTATTCTCCGGAAGCGGCTCACCATCAATTGTTCGCACGACTGCGCGAGAGTGCGCCATCCTGGTCGTGAGCCGGATCAGGACGGGAATATGATTGGCCTCGGAATAGTCAAACGCCTCCCTGACCATATCATAGGCTTCTTGCTGGTTCGAAGGCTCGAAGCAAGGCATCATGGCGAAATCCGCGTAAAAACGGGAATCCTGCTCGTTCTGCGATGAATGTTGCGAGGGATCGTCGCAGGCGGCTATGACAAGACCTCCGTTCGCTCCGGTGACAGCGGAATTGACGAAAGCGTCGGCACAGACATTCATCCCAACATGCTTCATGCAGACCAAAGCCCTTTTTCCAGCGTAGGACACTCCGAGCGCCGCCTCCATCGCGGTCTTCTCATTCGCGCACCATTCGCTGTGGATTCCCCTTTCTTTTGTGAGGGGATGGTTTTGGATAAACTCGGTGATCTCTGTCGAAGGAGTGCCGGGATAGGCATAGACTCCAGATAGACCAGCGTGCAATGCGCCCAAAGCGAGCGCCTCATCACCAAGAAGAAGGTGTTTCTCTGACATTGGTTTCAAGTTTTCGTGTTATTCGGGTTTTAAGTTACAAATAAAAATTCAATAATCCAATTTTTCTTTCAAATCAACATTATACCAATATAGTTTTACCAGAAGAGGACACGTTAAACAATTATGGGATTATCAGATAGAATGGTTATTTTCGCGGTGATGAAATTCCGCCTTGAATCCACATACAAGCCGTCTGGCGACCAACCGGAAGCCATAGATGGTCTATGCCGCGCCCTTGATGAAGGAGTGGGAGATGTGACCCTGCTCGGAGTCACAGGCTCCGGCAAGACTTTTACTATGGCCAACGTTATCGAGAGGCTCCAGAGACCAGCCCTTGTGCTCAGCCACAACAAGACACTCGCCGCCCAGCTTTACGGTGAGTTCAAGAGCTTCTTCCCTTCCAATGCTGTCGAGTATTTCGTGTCGTACTACGACTACTACCAGCCAGAGGCCTACCTTCCGACCACTGACACTTACATCGAGAAAGATCTGAGTATCAATGACCAGATCGACAAGCTGCGTCTGAGCGCCGCATCCGCTCTGATGTCAGGAAGAAGGGATGTGATAGTGGTCTCCAGTGTCTCTTGCTTATACGGAATAGGCAACCCTGAAGACTTTCACGCGCAATCCGTGACTGTAAAAAAAGGAGAGACACGCTCATTGACACGCCTCCTCTATCACCTTGTGGATGCCAACTACAGCCGTACGGAGGTGGATTTCAAAAGAGGGACATTCAGGGTGCGGGGAGACACGGTCGATGTTTTCCTTGGTGGCTCCGACGAGGCCGTAAGGATCGAGTTCTTCGGGGACGAGGTTGAAAGCCTCTCGCTCATCGACCCGGTCACAGGAGCGAGGATAGAGGATCTGGAAGAGGTTCCGATATTCCCTGCCACCAATTTCGTGACCACAAGGGAGAGGAGCATCAAGGCCGTGAGCATGATCCAGGACGACCTCAAAGCCCAGATAGATTATTTCAACGAGATCGGGAAGGGGCTGGAAGCCAAGCGTTTACAACAAAGGGTCGAGAATGATCTGGAGATGATAAAGGAAATGGGCTACTGCCCCGGAATCGAGAACTATTCCCGTTATCTGGACGGTCGCAAGCCTGGTCAGAGGCCCTTCTGCCTGATCGACTATTTCCCGAACGACTTCATCACATTCATCGATGAGAGCCACGTGACAATTCCACAGATCAGAGCGATGTACGGAGGTGACCACTCCCGTAAGTCCGTGCTCGTGGAATATGGTTTCAGACTTCCGGCCGCCGCTGATAACAGACCCCTGAAATTCGATGAGTTCAACTCAATAACAGGCCAGAAAGTCTATGTCAGCGCCACTCCTGCAGATTATGAGCTCGAACGCTCGGAAGGTCTTGTGGTAGAGCAGGTTGTGAGACCCACGGGACTGCTTGATCCGCCAATCGAAGTACGGCCTACGAAGAACCAGGTAGACGATCTGGTGGAGGAGATCCGCCAGAGGGCGGAGAGGGATGAGAGGATCCTTGTCACCACCCTCACGAAAAGGATGGCCGAGGAATTGAACGACTATCTGGACAGGATAGGTGTCAGGGTCCGGTACATCCACTCCGATGTGGACACATCTGAAAGGGTCGAGATCATAGAGGACTTCAAGAACGGCCTCTTCGATGTGTTAGTGGGCGTAAACCTCCTCAGGGAGGGACTGGACATCCCATCTGTCTCACTCGTGGCTATCCTGGACGCTGACAAAGAGGGCTTCCTGCGCTCCGGAAGGGCACTCACGCAGACCGCAGGCAGGGCCGCGAGGAATGTCAACGGACTCGTGATCATGTACGCCGACACTGTGACAGAGTCGATGGAAGAGACTATCAGGGAGACTAACCGCCGACGTACCAAGCAGATAGAGTACAACAAGATCCATGGAATCGTTCCGACCCAGATTGAGGTCAAAAGGAATATACTCGCCTCAGAGCTTTACGGTCCTTCGACAGGCTCAGGAACCGGGAAACCGGTCAATCCACGCGTCGCGAACGGTCCGAGTGGCAGAGTCAGCGCCAAAGATTCCGTTTCCGACCCCACATATATTCCCAACCCGAGCGATCTGGGACGAGGGGAGGTGTCAGTTGGCCTCGGACACGATTCCAAGCGTGAGGGCAACACCGCCTACGTGGACGGCTATGTCAAGGCCGATCTTGCCGCTGTGCTTCAGGATCCTGTCATCAGGGCTATGAGCAGGGAACAGATCGAAAAGACAATCGCCGAAGACAAACGCAGGATGGAGCACTCTGCCGCGGAGCTGGACTTCAGCCAAGCCGCGAAGTACAGGGACGAGATGTGGGCCCTGCAGGAATATCTGAAAGTCTGGAAAGAAAAACCTTAGACTCTGGAGACCTTCACCACATGGCGAAGGTTCTTTATCTGGGAGATGACCTTGTCAAGCTCCATATTGGAAGGCACGCTGATCCTCAGCGTGATCTCGTAGGTGCCATTACGGTAGTTCTCAGAGACATTGAATGACCTCAACGATGCCTTGAATGAGCCGACCACCTCCGTGATTCGGCCGATCACCGAAGGCTCTATGCCGGTAATCACCTTCAATGTGCCCTGGAAACTGCCTCCAGAAGGGCTTTCAGCCCATCTAACCTTCTGAATCCTATAAGGATATGTGCTGATCAACCTTGCGGCGTTCGGACAAGAGATGCGGTGAATCTTTATACCTTCCGTCCTTGTCACGAAGCCGAACACATCGTCCCCAAAGACAGGATGACAGCACTTGGCCATCTTATAGTCCAACCCCTTCAAATCCTTGGCGTTCAGGACCAAGATGTCATCAGTGGCGCCGCGCTCTTCCCACTCCCCCGACCTTGCCTCAGCCCTTGCGGCGTCAGCTTCTTTAGCGGCATCCAAGGCCAATGCGACAGACTTGTCATGCTCCTGAATGAAGGTCTTCACATCGTTGACATCTATCACAGAATCAGCTATCGCAGCATAGAAGGAATTCTGCGATGTGTACTTGATCTTCTTCAGGTATTCAGTGATCATGTCGTCCGGGAACTCAAGCTTCCAGTTCTTCAGACGCCTGCCCAGCAATTCCCGACCCGCGGCAGCTTTCTTGAACTCCTCCGCATCCAGTTCCCGCTTTATCCTGCTCTTCGCCTTGGAGGTGACCACGAAGTTGAGCCAGTCCGGAGAAGGTTTCTGATTCTTCCCGGACATTATCTCGACCACGTCTCCGGTCTTCAGTTTCTCCCTGATAGACACGGCCTTACCGTTGACACGGCCTCCGATGCACTTCACCCCAAGCCCCGTGTGGATGTTGAAGGCGAAGTCAAGGACTGTGGACCCGGCGGCGAGAATCCGCAACTCGCCGGTCGGTGTGAACACGAATATCTCCTTTGAAGGCGGCTCAGGCAGGTCCTCTGGACTTCCGGAGCCAGGATGCTCTAGAGCATACCGCACCGAAGTCAGCCACTTGTCCAACTGCTCCTCATGGCGGACACCCTTATAGGACCAGTGGGCGGCCTGGCCATTCTCCGCTTCCTCATCCATCCTGCGGGTTCGGATCTGAACCTCCACATAAGCTCCTCGACGGTTCTTAACAGTTATGTGCAAAGACTCGTAACCATTTGGTTTAGGGTTGGTTATCCAATCCCGCAGACGGTTGGTGTCTTG
>OMQO01000172.1 GCA_900313275.1 uncultured Bacteroidales bacterium | reverse complement strand
AACTAGGTGTAGGTTTCATGTTCTAAACTCCTGATTATGAGGAGATTCTTTAGTATCGTGGCCGTTATGGCCACGTTCTGTTTTACCCTGTCGGCCCATGAGCTTACGCTCGCTCCTGTGTTCACCGACCACATGGTTTTGCAGCGGGAGACTTTGGCCCCGGTCTGGGGATGGGCGGATCCTGGCGTGAAGGTAACAGTCACCACTTCATGGGATGGTAAGAAATATCTGGGGACGGCTGGTGAAGATGGAAGATGGGATGTCCGGGTGGCGACTCCAGCCGCCGGTGGGCCATATTCATTGTCCATCTCAGCCGGAAAGCATGGCAAGGTGACGCTGGAGGATGTCATGATAGGTGAGGTCTGGCTCTGTAGCGGCCAGTCCAACATGGCTCTCAACCTCATTGGGGCCACATCCCAAGGAGTTGAGGGTTCCTATGAGGCGATCGCCGAGGCTCCTGAATATGCCGGGCGTATCCGCTTCTTCGACATTCAGGCCGGAAAGGCTTTTACCCCGCGGACCACTCTGGATTGTTCTTGGGTGCTGACCACAGGTGATGTGGCGGCCAAAGTCTCGGCCATCGGCTATTTCTTCGCCAAGCGCCTGACCCGCACCCTTGGTGTTCCGGTCGGGATTATCGCCAATCCTTGGGGAGGCTGCCTTCTTCCTCCGTGGGTTCCGATGGATTATATGGAGAAATATGTCAAGGGACAGATCCCAGAGTCTTCTTATCAGGCTATCCTTGAGAGGCGTGATGAACCGGATCCGAACCGGGATGCGCCCAGGCAGGTGGCGACTCTTTACAACTCCCGGCTCTATCCTATCGCCGGATATGCCCTGAAGGGATTTTTGTGGTACCAGGGTTGCTCGGAGTTGATCTTCGGTGACATCTCCTTCTACGACAAGATGCAAGCCGCGATGGTGCGTTGCTGGCGTGATCTATGGGGGGATAAGGACAATCAACTGCCTTTTTATTTCACTCTGATCGCTCCCTATTCCTATAGCGATCCGGATGGGACCAAGCGTGGCTATTTCGTTGAGAATCAGTTGGCTTCACTGGACATTATTCCTAATTCAGCAGTCGCTGTGACCGAGACTTTGGGGGATAGGGGTTGCATCCATCCCGCTAAGAAAAAGGATGTGGCGGATCAGTTCGCCGTCCTTGCCCTTGAGAGAGATTATGGTGTCAAGACCGGTCTTGGAGGCTCCTTGGTCCGTCCGGATGTGGTCACATTTCCATCCTCCTCACCCGTCGAGGCAAAGAAGATCCATCAGTCTGGTTATGACTTGGAAATCAGTAAGGGGAGTGACCCCGCACCATCCATCGTGATCCACTTTACTGACACTTGGACAGGTCTTGGCCACTATTCTGACTATGGGGCAGCTGTGAAAGGGTTTGAGGTGGCAGGGCCTGACAGGGTGTTTCATGAGGTTCCGGCTGTTGCGCTGTGGGACACTGTCGTGATTGATTGTTCCTCTGTACCCGCCCCTGTGGCTGTCCGGTATGCCTTCCACAACTGGACTGAGGCCGATTTAAAGACTGCTCTCGGGATTCCTGTCGCTTCGTTCCGTACAGATAACTGGCCTATGTGAGCATACTGGTAGAATTTTTGTTGTATTTGTCTCTGTTTTTCGCTACATTTGTAAGATTATCAGAGACAAATATTTTTTATGGCTCTATCAGGTATTTTAAGAAAGATATTCGGCTCTAAAGCCGACCGTGACATGAAATTGATCAAGCCGGTTCTGGACAAGGTCCTGGCGGCTTATCCTGCTATAGATGCTCTTTCAGATGATGAGCTGAGGGCGAGGACAGAGACACTCAAGGCTAAGTTGAGGGAGTGTGAGGCTCCATTCGAGGCCAGGATCGCTGAGATCAAGGCCAAGTTGGAGGAGGACATTCCCGTTTCCGAGAAGGAGAGTCTCGCAACCGAGTCCGACAAACTTGTGAAAGAGGAAGATGAGCAGATTGAAAAGACTCTGGAACAGATACTTCCGGAGGCTTTCGCAATCATGAAATCCACAGCCCGCAGGTTCAAGGAGAACGAGACGATAGTGGTCGAGGCCACTCAGTTCGACAAGGACCTCAGCATCAACCACGATTTCGTGACGATAGATGGTGACAAGGCCATATACCAAAACCATTGGATGGCCGGTGGCAACGAGGTCACTTGGGACATGGTCCACTATGACGTCCAGCTGATAGGCGGAATCGTTCTGAATGGTGGAGTGAAGTCCAATAAGGAGCAGATGGGAAGTATCGCCGAGATGGCGACCGGAGAGGGAAAGACCTTGGTCGCTACCCTCCCTGTGTTCCTTAACGCGTTGGCTGGCAAGGGTGTGCATGTGGTTACTGTCAACGACTACCTGTCAAAGCGTGACTCCGAGTGGATGGGACCTTTGTACATGTTCCATGGCCTTTCGGTTGACTGTATAGATAAGCACGAGCCCAACAGCGACGCCCGCAAGAGGGCATATAACTGCGACATCACCTTCGGTACCAACAACGAGTTCGGTTTCGACTACTTGCGTGACAATATGGCAGTCAACATGAATGACCTTGTCCAGCGCAAGCATCACTACGCCATTGTCGATGAGGTCGATTCCGTCCTTATCGACGACGCCCGTACCCCCCTTATCATTTCCGGTCCTGTCGCTAAGGCGGAGGATGACGAGCAGTACATCGAGTACCGTCCTTATGTGGAGAACCTCTACCAGAAGCAGCGCACCTTGGTCAACCAGGTCCTTAACGAGGCCAAAAAGGCTATCTCTGCCGGTAAGATGGACGAGGGTGGAATGCTCCTCTTCAGAGCATATAAAGGTCTGCCTAAGTATCAGCCACTCATCAAGTTCCTGAGCGAGCAGGGTATGAAGGCCCTCATGCAGAAAGCTGAGAATTTCTACATGCAGGACAACGAGAGCCAGATGCACATCGTCACCGACGAGCTCTATTTCGTGATCAGCGAGCAGCAGCACTCGGTGGACATGACCGACAAGGGTCACGACGCTCTGGCCAACTCAGTCTCCGATCCTGATTTCTTCGTCCTTCCCGATATGGGCAGCAAGATTGCTGACATAAAGAAGGACGAGACCCTCACAGCCGAGGAGAAGCAGGAGCGTCAGGACAAGCTGATGGAGGAATATTCCTTGAAGAGCGAGAGGGTCCACGCCATGATCCAGCTCCTCAAAGCTTACGCCATGTTCCAGAAGGATGTGGACTATGTCGTGATTGACAACAAGGTCAAGATCGTTGATGAGCAGACCGGACGTATCATGGAGGGTCGCCGTTGGAGCGACGGTCTCCATCAGGCTGTCGAGGCCAAGGAGAATGTCAAAGTAGAGGCCGCGACACAGACCTTTGCCACCATCACCCTTCAGAACTACTTCAGGATGTACCACAAACTCGCCGGTATGACCGGTACCGCAGAGACAGAGGCGGGTGAGTTCTGGTCCATCTACAAGCTGGATGTGGTTGTCATCCCGACCAATCGTCCTGTCATCAGGAATGACCAGGACGACCTTATTTACAAGACTAAAAAGGCTAAGTATCAGGCCGTTATCAATAAAGTCAAGGAACTCACAGATGCGGGCCGTCCCGTGCTCGTCGGTACTACGGATGTCGAGACTTCGGAGCTCCTCAGCCGCATGTTGCGCATGAGGGGGATCAAGCACAATGTCTTGAACGCCAAGGAGCATGCCCGGGAGGCTGAGATAGTCGCCCAGGCTGGACAGAAGGGCAATGTCACTATCGCTACCAACATGGCTGGCCGTGGAACTGACATCAAGCTTACTCCTGAGGTCAAGGAGGCCGGCGGACTTGCCATCATAGGTACTGAGAGGCATGACAGCCGCCGTGTTGACCGCCAGCTGCGAGGCCGTTCCGGCCGTCAAGGTGATCCCGGTTCCTCCGAGTTCTACATCTCCTTGGAAGATAAGCTGATGCGCCTCTTCGGATCCGAGAGGATCGCTGGTGTTGTCGATAAGCTCGGCATGGCTGATGACGAGGCCCTCGTCAACGGCATGCTTTCCAAATCTATCGAGAACGCGCAAAAGAAGGTTGAGGAGAATAACTTCGGAGTCCGTAAGAGACTCTTGGAGTACGATGATGTCATGAACTATCAGCGTGAGGCTGTCTATGCCCGTCGTCGCAACGCCCTCTCAGGAGAGAGGATTGAGATCGATGTGCAGAACATGATGATCGACTCCTCAAATCTTATCGCTGACAGGGCTGAAGGAATGTCCTATCAGGCATTCGAGGAATATGTGATGGGACAGATGTCCATCGACTTGGGCTTCGATGAGGCTTTCTATGCCAACGCGAAGCCGAATGACCTTTCTGATGCTCTTTGCCAGCACATGCAGGAGGTCTATGACCGTAGGATGAACACCCTTGCCGAGAAGGTCTATCCTTTCATCAAGCAGATATTCGAGAAGCAGGGGAGCATGTACCAGAACATTGCTATCCCTATCTCGGATGGCCGTAAGATGTTGACTCTCAGCGTTAATCTCGAGAAAGCCTACAACACGCAAGGCAAGGAGATA
>OMQO01000028.1 GCA_900313275.1 uncultured Bacteroidales bacterium | reverse complement strand
TTATAATAATCTTCACTTCCGGGCGTGAGCTTTTTGAGCCATTCGGTAACGCCTTTAACGCCGTCAATAACGTCCTCAATGCTGTCTCTCGTGACCAAAACCGCATCCTCCTCACGATGGCTACCGGTACAGGTAAAACCTACGTCGCCTTCCAGATATGTTGGAAACTCTTCCAAACCAATTGGAACAAACGCAAGGACGGTAAGAAGCCCCGTATTCTCTTTATTTCTGACCGAAACATCCTTGCAAATCAAGCGGTTAACGACTTTGAGCAGTTTAACGAGGATGCGATGATTCGTATTACGCCCGACAAACTCCACAAGAAGCAAAACAAAGTGCCTACTGAGCGGCATCTATACTTCACTATCTTCCAGACCTTCATGTCTGAAGACGAATCCGGACAGCCGTTCTATAAGCAATATCCCGCTGACTTCTTTGATTTCATTATTATCGATGAGTGCCACCGAGGCGGTGCAAACGATGAGAGCCAATGGCGCGAACTGATGGACTATTTCTCCGACGCCTACCAACTCGGTATGACCGCAACACCGAGGAGGGATGTCAATGCAAACACCTACGAATACTTCGGGAAGCCGGTCTATGAGTACTCCTTGAAGGAGGGCATCGCTGATGGATACCTCACGCCGTTCCGTCATTGCAAGATGCAGAGCAACATTGACGATTACATCTACACCCCGGAAGACGAAATCCTGTCTGGCGAAGTGGAAGAGGGCAAGGTCTATACGGAGAAGGACTTCTACCAGGGGAACATCACCATCAGGCAAAGGGATGAAGCTCGTGTCCAGGAGTTCTTGAAGTACATCGGCGAGAACGAGAAGACCTTGGTGTTCTGTGCGACCCAGGACCACGCAGCCAAAATCCGTGATATGATAAACAAGTTCCATCACGGAAACCCCAAATACGCCGTTCGTGTTGCGGCCAATGATGGGAGCTTGGGAGACCAGTACTTGAAGGAGTTCCAGGACAACGAGAAGACCATCCCCACAATACTCACAACTTCCCAGAAACTTTCAACCGGTGTGGATGCGCTGAATGTGCGGAATATCGTCCTGTTGCGCCCTGTCCGGTCAATGATAGAGTTTAAGCAGATTATCGGTCGTGGGACCAGGCTCTTTGATGGCAAGTACTACTTCACCATCTATGATTTCGTGAAGGCTTATGAGCATTTCAAGGACCCGGACTGGGATGGAGAAGAAGATGTGGATGACGAGCCGCTGGTGGATGGATATGAGTTAGGGGAAGATGCCGGGGAAGGCCGCTTGGAGGACCCGGAACGCAAGTATCGTCCCAGGAAGCAGAAGGAAGAGGGTGAAGAGGAAGAGAAGCTGGAGAAACTGGAAATCCGCTTGTCTGCCGGACACACTATGAGCATCAAGCACATCAAGAGCGATATGTTCTGGGGACCCGATGGCGTTCCGGTTAGTGCGGAAGAGTTCCTACGGATGATGTTCGGGAAACTGCCGGAGTTCTTCACCGATGAGGCGGAGCTGCGTGAGAAATGGTCTTCACCGACCACCAGGCGAGAGCTCCTCAACCAGATGGCGGACCAGGGCTATGGCGAGGATGTCTTGAAGCAGATACGGAGCCTGATAGATGCCGATGACTGCGACCTCCTGGATGTTCTGGAATACATCGCCTACCAGAAGAGACCGGTCAATCGTGCTGCCAGAGCCCAAAGCGCCCAGCTCTATACAGGGCAGCAGACCCCGGAGCAGGTTGCCTTCATCCAGTACCTTGTCTCCGTCTATGTCAAGGCCGGTATTGACGAGCTTGAAGCTGACCGGCTCCCGAAACTGATGGCGAACAAGTATGGAACCATCCTGGAAGGAACCAACGCCCTTGGAGGAATTGAGGGAGCGAGAGGGACCTTCTACTCCTTCCAACGCAGTCTTTACCAGCAAGCAATATAACAAGAGAACGGCTCCCAAGGTAATCCAAGGAGCCGTTTTCAGTAAGCCAGCATATCGTAGGTGTCCGCCATCACTTGCTGGGTTAGCCCAATGTCAATGGAATCAATCAGACAGGACATCCATCAGTTCCGTGTTGAACCAGACGTATTCCTTCCCGATTCTTTCTTTGGTCAACAAGCCCATCTCTTCAAGTAGCGCGAGGTACTTCTTGGCGGTATTGACACTTTTGATTTTGTCTGAAAGCAGATTCTTCGGCCGAATATAAGGTTGCTCGAACAGTTTGGGGATCTCTAACCGCGGGACGGCATTTTTCTTTTCCCGGACGAGGTTCTCCGTCTTCTCCATCAAGGTCCGTATCCGATTGATTTTGTCCGTCGTATACTCGGTCGTCTGGGTTACGGCTTCCAGCATGAACAGAATCCATTGTTTCCAGTGTCTGGTCCCTGTTACTTCACCTAGGGCTTGATAGTAAGCGTCCTTGTTCTGTAGGATATAGGCGCTTAGGAACAGTATAGGAATATCCAGCAACTTTTTCTGGATCAAGTATAGTATGCACAGGATTCTGCCGGTGCGACCGTTACCGTCCCGGAAGGGATGGATGGCTTCAAATTGATAATGCCCCAGGGCCATTTTCAGCAGGGGGTCGATGGGAAACTGTACATCATCATTCAGGAAAGTGACCAGTTCGTCCATCTTTCTCTCTACCACGCCTTTGCCCCTAGGCGGTGTATAGACGGTATCGGCAACAAGGGAACCCCATCCGCGCTTTTTGATGACCGTCTCGGCCTGATACGGACGGATTCCGTCCCGTGTACGCTTAACTTCGCGGTAAATGTCGATGATGGCATCCACAGTCAATTCTCCTTCGCGCAAGATGTCTTGGAACCCCTTCCAGAGTGCCTCCCGGTAATGAAGGATTTCCTTGGCCGGGCCGTCCAGATAATCGCTTTCCTGATAAGAAAGGGATCGGTACAACTCGTCGTCCGTTGTGAAGATGTTCTCAATGGCGCTACTGGCTTTCGCCTCCCGGAGGGCAATCGTATTCACAAACAGGGATTGGTTCGGCAATGTCGATGCCAGCCCCTTCAACTCAGCAAGCCGCCTGCTCGCCTGGATAAGTTTCGTACGCACATCTTCATCCAGATACACCTCCGCCTCTGGGGGCAGAGGAGGGAGGTGGTTAAAGGGTATGTTCCGATCGTAAGGTTCCATTTTTGACAGTTTTTCGTCCAAGTGTCAAAAATAGAGAAAATTTGACACTTGTGCAAAAATGTGTCAAAAACAAAAAAAGCCCCGCGTTTCCGCGAGGCATTTTGAGCGGAAAACGAGACTCGAACTCGCGACCCCGACCTTGGCAAGGTCGTGCTCTACCAACTGAGCTATTTCCGCAGTATTTTGTAGTTTCCTACTCCCGTATTGGTGATTCGGGATGACAAAGGTACAACATTTTTGGGAACGAGCAAATTTTTTTTGAGTTTTTAATAATTACCTATCTTTGTATGATACGACAATAATTGATCATTCGACATGAAAAAAGCCTTTTCCATCATTGTCCTGGCGTTGCTTGGGACAATTTGGGCTGGAGCCAAGGTGACCCTCCCCTCTTTCTTCAGCGACAACATGGTTCTCCAGCAGAACACCGAAGCCTCCATCTGGGGCTGGACTGACACGAACGGAAAGATCACAATCTCAACCACTTGGACCGGAGTCAAGTACACCGCCACGCCCGACAAGGACGGAAAATGGATGATCAAGCTTCCCACCCCCAAAGCCGGTGGCCCATATAAGATATTCATAACTGACGGGGACAAGAGCGAGAGACTCGAGCTCAAAAATGTACTTATCGGAGAAGTATGGTTCTGCTCCGGCCAGTCCAACATGGAGATGCCGGTGATGGGATTCAACGCCCAGCCCGTCAAAGGCTCCGCGGATTTCATCATGGGAGCCAATCCCAAAACTCAGATCAGGATGTGCACCATCAAGAAAAAAGGAGCGTTGAAGCCTGTCACAGAGTGCGAAGGCTCTTGGACCGAGAACACACCTGAAGCTGTCGCCGGAACCAGCGCCGCAGCGTATTTCTTCGCCGTCAAACTTCAGCAAGTGCTAGGGGTTCCCGTGGGACTTCTCATAACCGACTGGGGCGGATCGACCATCGAGACCTGGCTCAACCGCGAGACAGTCAGCGAGCGGTTCAAGGGAGAGTTCGACCTTGGATTCCTTGACGGGACAGAGCTTCCCCAGATGGTCATGCACACTCCCTGCACTCTCTTCAACGGCCAGGTAGCACCCCTTATTCCATTCACTTTCAAGGGAATGCTATGGTACCAGGGAGAGTCGAACCGAGGACGTGAAGAGCAGTACATCCGGCTCCAGAAGGAATATGTCGCCATGATGAGAGATCTTTTCGAGGTTCCTGAAGCTCCGTTCTACTTCGTCCAGATAGCCCCCTACCCCTATGGCGAGCCGAACGGCTGGACTTCAGGCTATTTCTGCGAGGCTCAGGAAAGGTCTTTGGACGTCATCCCCCACTGCGGAATGGTCACAACCCTTGACATCGGTGAATATGGCACCATCCATCCTTGCCAGAAACAAGAGGTCGGCTACAGGCTTGCCTATCTCGCCCTATTCAATGACTATGGAGTGAAAGGCATCAATCCCGTGGCTCCAACCTACAAGGAAGTCAAGTTTGAGAACGGCAACGCTATCGTTACCTTCGACACCCACGACAGCATGGGACTTTCCCCTTGCGGAGTCGAGCTTGAAGGTTTCGAGATCGCCGGTGCCGACAAGGTGTTCCACCCTGCGACAGGTCATGTCCTCAGTTGGAACAACCAAATTGTGGTCAATAGCCCCGATGTGACAGAACCTGTCGCTGTCCGCTATTGCTTCAGGAACTGGGGGGTCGGAACCCTGTTCAACAACTATGGAATTCCGGTAGGGCCGTTCCGCACAGATGATTGGAATCTTTAGAAACCATTGAATATGAGATGTTTATTCTCTACAGTCATCGCATTGATGGCGTTCGCTTTTTGCCTTTCCGCCCAGACCGCAGATGAGATTGTGGCCAGAATGGATAAGGAGATTGAAAAAGGTGAGACACAAGGACTCGCCATGACGATGAGTATGAAGATACCGCTTGTCGGGGAATTCTCCACACGGATCAAGTCCCTGGGAGACTTCAGTCGCGCGGATGCCGATGTCAAAGGCGAGAAGGTTATTTTCTGGAACGACCAGAAAACCAGTTGGACCTACACGGCCAGCAAGAACGAGATAGTCATCGAGGACAGTAAGTCGTCCAAAAATAACGAAGAAGCTGATTTAGTCAAAGGCATCACTTCGGGGTACGATGTGTCCTTAAAGAGCGAGACAGACAATACCTGGACTCTCAAATGTGTTAAATCGAAGAGCAATCAAGAAAAGGACGATCCGAAGACCTTGGATTTGGTAGTATCCAAAAAGACTTATCTACCTGTCAGACTGAACGCCAAGGTCAAAATGGTGGGCATCACTCTCAGCGACTTCGCGGTCGGAGTGTCACCCTCAGAAGTCAAGTTCGACCCCTCCTCCTACAAGGACGCTACGATAACAGACAAGAGAGGACAATAGTTGACTGCGATGGATGCGGTGATCACATATGTGGACGGACAGGATCCTTCGTGGCGGGCCGACTATGAGAAATATGTCGGTAAGCCATTGCTGGAGAAGCGTTTCCGGGACTGGGGCACTCTGAAATATCTGCTGCGTGGCATAGAAACCCGCATGCCTTTCGTGAGGAATGTGTTCCTGGTGGTGTCTTCTGAGAGCCAGATTCCAAACTGGGCTGATACGGAGAACCTCCACATCGTGCTTCACCGCGACATCATTCCCGAAGACCTGCTTCCGGTGTTCAACAGCTGCACGATAGAGATGTTCCTGCACCGCATCCCGAACCTTGCGGAAGAGTTCCTGTATTTCAACGACGACATGTTTCCCCTGCTGTCTTGCGAGAGCACCGATTTCTTCCGGGACGGCCGTGGAGTTATAGGAATATCCCGGCATTTGCTTTCAAGGAATATGTACAAGGATCAGTGCCGCGCGGCTTCGGACATGGCCCGGAAGGCCCTCGGGATGAGGAAATCGCCCATATTCATTAGGCCGCAACACATCCCGTCCCCTATGTTGCTGAGCAGCAGCAAGATGGCGTTTAAGGTCCTCGAGAAGGACATTCTCGCAACCGCATCTAGGCTCCGCACTTCCGAGAACCCGAACCAGTACTTGTACGTTGATTACATGTATTTCAGCGGAAAGATTATTCCGGAACGCGTTTCCAACAAGCATATATCCCAGAAAGTCTGGTCAGGAGAGAAGATCGCCGATTACATCCTTAATCCCAAGAGCAAGTTCGCCTGCATCAACGACGTCGAGATGCCGGACGAAAAGTACCTCACGATGAGAGACGCCATAATCAAGGCATTTGAAAAGCGTTTCCCGAACAAATCCCGATTTGAATCATGAAAGTAGTTCTCGACTTGGCCCAGGTGAGGCAGAGGCAGCTGGAGATGCTCGATGTCTTCAGCGATTTCTGCTCTTCAGAAGGGATAAGTTATTCGCTCAGTGGAGGTTCCCTACTTGGTGCCGTTAGGCACAAAGGCTTCATCCCGTGGGATGACGATGTGGATCTGATGATGCCTCGTCCTGATTATGAACGCTTTCTCGCTTCCTTCAACGGCCATTCCGACGACATCAAAGCCCTCAACTACAGGGTGGACCCTGATTTCCCGAGACCTTTCACCAAGATCACGGATCTCCACACCAAGATAGTGGCCAGAAACGGTATTAGCAAATACGGGATATTCCTGGATCTGTTCCCGATTGACGGACAACCAGAAAGCGAGGAGGAGACCGCCAAGTATGTAGCTGAGTACGAGAGGCTTAATCGTCTTTTCTACAAGAAAACGCCCCTCTATAGGATGTCGGACAATCTGTTCGTGAGGGTAAAATCCGCCATTCGCGGTCCATTCTTCCCTCCAAGAGAAAAAACCATTGACCAGATAAAATCCCTTCTCGAAAAATATCCTTTCGGCTCCACAGGTTTTGCCGGGGCGATAATGGGAGGCTCGAAGATGGGAACACATGTTCCTGACAGCGTGTTCAAGGAATTCACACGCATGGAGTTCGAAGGCAGGAGCATCAGCTGCATCAAGGACTACGACACCTATCTCACCCGCATGTACGGGGACTACATGACTCCTCCGCCACCAAGGGAGCAGAAGACCAACCATTTCGGAACTGTCTATAGAATATGAGGATAGCCTACTGCATACATTCCCTGAACCTCGCCGGAGGCATGGAAAGGGTGCTGAGCCTGAAAGCTTCTAAACTCGCTGAAGACTACGGGCATGATGTGTTCATCGTGACCGCTTCCATGAAAGGACGCCAGCCGGCGTTCCCTCTCTCGCCCAAGGTCAAACTAGTGGATGTGGGGGTAAGCGACAGGTTCGGCCCGGGCTTTTTCCGCTATGGACGCGGGCTAAACAAAGTCTTGACGCGAATAGCCCCGGATGTCACTGTAAGCCTTTGTGGGAACGACGTTTACTTCGTGCCTTCCTGTGATGATGGAAGCCTTAAACTGGCGGAGTTCCATTTCTCGCACGACAAATTCTTACTGAAATATGGCGACAATCCCTATTCCAGATGGCGCACAAAGACGCTTGAGAAAGCTCTTAAGAAGTTCCACACGCTGGTAGTCCTGACCCAAGCGGACGCGCGGGCATGGAGTGGGATCCTGCCCTCTGTCAAGCAGATTTACAACCCTCTGACCTTCTCGCTTTCGGACCGGTCACAAGTCTCCGCCAAGCGGTTCATGGCCGCGGGCAGATTAGAAAACCAGAAGGACTACCCCGCTATGATCCAGGCCTGGAAGAAGGTGGCGGAAAGGCATCCCGACTGGACTTTAGACATATTCGGAGACGGGCATCAAAAGGATGATATTCAGCGACTTGTCTCATCCGAGGGCCTGGAAGGCAAGGTCCGGTTGATGGGACGCTCTTCGGACATTCGCTCCGAGATGTTGAACAGTTCCGGGCTGCTTCTAAGCTCCCGTTTCGAAGGCTTTCCTATGGTGCTTTTGGAAGCCTCGGCGATGGGACTCCCAATGGTCAGTTTCGATTGCCACTACGGACCTTCAGAAATAGTCCGTACCGGCGAGAATGGTTTTCTAGTTCCGCTGGGCGACACAGACGCCATGGCAGAAGCCATATGCCAGCTTATCGAAGACGTGCCCTTGCGCCAAAAACTAGGAAAGGGCGCCTTTGAGAGCGCCCGATCATTCCTCCCGGAAAGAATTATGAATCAGTGGGATAGTCTATTCCGAAGCCTCAAATCAAACCTCGGGTAACTTCCAAGGATCGCGGTAGGTCTTGCAGAGATAAGTGTCCGCTTCCGCATCATGGAAAGTGGTTCCGTCCCACGATAGTTTCTTGCCTGTACGATAGGCGATATTTCCAAGATGGGCGAACTTCGCGATGTGCGCGCCGATCTGGATGCTGGCGTTGCAATTGGGATTGCGGCTCTTGATGCACTCCAGATGGTTTTTGACATGGAGGTTAAGGCCACCCTCGCCATAACTCTTATGCAACTCGACCCGTTCCATGCGCTCGCCACCACCTACTTTCTCCGGAATAACCTCCCATCCTCCACGATCGATAACAAGCGTGCCGTTCTCTCCGACGAACCCCAATCCATGGTTCCTGCCATAAGCGCCGTCATCGATGCCGATGGCGTGATCCCACATGACAGTGAAATCATCGAAAGTATAAACGGTTTGGAGCAAGTCGGGAGTCTCGCAAGCGTCATCCGGATAACCGAACTTGCCTCCCGAGGCCATGACGCTGTTGGGGGCGGTGACATTCATGCCATAGAGCGCATAGTCCAGAAGATGGACACCCCAGTCAGTCATCAAGCCACCCGCATAATCCCAGAACCACCTGAAAGTGAAGTGGAAACGATTGGGATTGAAAGGCCTCTTAGGAGCTGGTCCGAGCCACATGTCGTAATCCACCCCGTCCGGAACCGGCTGGTCAGGCTGGACTGGAATAGAAGGACACCAACCCTGATAGGAGAAGACCCTCACCGTGCGGATCTTGCCAAGCTTGCCGCTATGCACGAAATCCATCGCATCCTGCCAGTGGGGGTCGCTGCGTTGCCATTGCCCCACCTGGACAATCCGGCCATATTTCTCCGCCGCGCGGACCATAATGTCGCATTCCTTAATGCTGTTGCCTAACGGTTTCTCGCAATAGACATCCTTCCCAGCCTGGCATGCGGCCACCAACTGGAGGCAGTGCCAATGGTCGGGAGTGCCGATAATCACGACATCAACATTCTTATTGTCAATAAGATCCCGCCAATCCTTATAGAGATGCTTGACCTTTTTACCTTGCAGTTTCTCCGTGTCGGCGGCACGGCTTTGAAGCACATTCTGGTCAACGTCGCAGAGCGCTATGCAATCAACTTCCGGATTGCGCAGGAATGCCTGCAGATTGGCGAAACCCTGACTGCGGCAACCAATCAAACCCAGATGAATCTTGTCATTGGCGCCAACCGGTTTGGCTGACATCCGGAACATAAGTGGACTCAAAGCGAGGCCAGCGCCAAGCGCGGCACTCTTCTCCATAAATTCTCTTCGTGTCATAGCATTATGTGTTTATCGTTCAATTGATTCTATCTAGCGGTAAGCAGGCACTCCGCTCCGGGCTTCAAGGTGACTGTGGTAAGGTAGTACGAGCCGTCTCGTCTGGACTTGGCGCTGGCGCCTTTTACCTTGACCGGTACGGAGGTACGGACCTGGAATCTTTTAGCGCCACCAGAAGACATAGGCTGACTCAGAATGACAGGGGAATATCTCAAAGTCGCGGTCTTAAGTTTTCCATCTGCCCAAGCCATATCGACCGACACCGCGCCACGGGCTCTGAGACCCTCGACCGAGCCTTCGCTCCAAAGAGATGGCAGAGCCGGAAGCAGGTGAATCTCACCATTTTGGCTCTGAAGGAGCATCTCTCCTATTCCAGCTATACTTCCGAAATTGCCATCAATCTGGAACGGCGGATGGGTGTCCCAAAGATTGGGTAAAGTGGATTTGCTGAGCAGCTCGCGGTACATCTTGTGGGCATGGTCACCATCCAAGAGTCTTGACCAGAAGCATATCTTCCAGGCTTTGCTCCAGCCGGTTCCTCCGTCTCCCCTTCTCTCAAGAGTCTTGACCGCCGCTTTGGCAAGTTCGGGAGTCTTGAGAGGAGAGATCTCGTGGCCGGGATGCAGGCCGAAAAGATGGGAGACATGACGGTGCTCAGGCTCGACATCTTTCCAGTCCTTGTACCATTCCACAAGGTTGCCGGCGGCACCAATCTGCAGAGGATGCAGGTTGTCCCTGTAGTGCTTCCACTTCGCCCGCAGCGCCGGATCGACTCCCAATACCTCAGAGGCCTCAATCACATCAGTGAACAACTCCCAGCATATTTCCAGATCCATCGCGGAACCGATCGTGACCTGTCCGCGGTTGCCGTTGTCGTCGATGAAAGTGTTCTCGGGGGAGGTTGAAGGGGATGTGATGTATTTCCCGTCCTTCTCGATAAGCCAGTCCATCAGGAACTCCGCCGAACCTTTGAGAAGCGGATATGCCGTTCCGGCCAAGTAGGCTTTGTCGCCGGTGAACAGATAATGCTCATAAAGATGGGTGCAGAGCCATGGTCCGGCCATGACAAAATTGGCCCAGGAGGGGCTTCCGGCCTTGTCTCCTACAGGGTTGGCCGCACACCAGATGTCGCTATTGTGGTGGACAGTCCAACCTCCCATATTGTACATGTTCTTAACTATTTCCGCTCCGGCGACCGAGCTGTTCTTGATGAACTCGATAAGAGGCAAAGCGGTCTGGCTCAGGCCAAGAGGCTCGGCCGGCCAGTAGTTCATCTGGACATTGATGTTAGTGTGGAGGTCGCTGCCCCAAGCCGGATGGCGGTCCTTGCACCATATGCCCTGAAGGTTGCAAGGGACTTCGCTGTCTTCGCGGGATGAGGAAATAAGGAGGTAGCGGCCGAATTGGAAGTAAAGAGTCTCAAGGTAGAGATCCTCAGCTCCCGCCGCATAGGCTTCCAGCCGCTTGTCGGTGGTCATGTCTAGCTCGCTTTGGGCCGGAGCAGCCGTCGAGCTTAGGCCGTAATCCAAATTCAGTTTAACTGCACCGAAAAGCTTCTGATAGTCAGCGATATGGGCGGCCCTGAGCTCTTCAACGCTCTTCTTCTCGGCTCCGGCGATAAACGACGCCGCAAGGGCATTCTCGTCCCGGCCCTCCGTGTCCGGCCTCTTGTCAAACCCATTGAAACTAGTAGCGGCGCTCACAAGGATCAGCACATCAGAAGCCCCAGACACATGGATGCAGGGATTGGTATAGACCTGCCCGTCACAACGTACCACCTTGACCCTGAACTGGTAACGCATCCCCCTCTCGCCATTTGGGCCGACCTGCCACGAGGAGAAAGGCTCCTGCCACTTCGTGCTCTGGTAATACCCTACCTGACCCTTGACAAGATATTCATTGGAAGAAAGGCTCTGGATGGCGCTTCCGTCCCACATCGTCGCACCATCGAGATCGAACTCAAGTTTTCCTTCCTCGGAGGACGTGAGGCGCATGACCATCACCCGGTCGGGATGTGATATGAAGATTTCCCTGGAATATTTCACCCCATCCACAGTGAAACTTGTCGTGGCTATGGCATTGTCAAGGTCCAAGGTGCGGAGATAGCCTTCAATTGAGCTGGTCTTGCTCTCCGGAAGGGCGGCGTTTTTGCCGCTGTAATCAAAGACAAGCACATCATTGTCAAAGCTTTGACGCAGGTGCAAAGTGCCCATCGGAAGGTACGAGTTGACGTATTTTCCTTGGAGACCCATGACCTTTTTCTCAGCCCCGATCCAGTCCTCCTTCTCAAGAAGAGCCCTGACCTCAGCCAGTAACTCAGGACCGCCGGTCGGGACAGGATTATTGTCCGGATTGGCGCACCCTCCCCAAAGGGAACCTTCATTCAGCCAAATCAAGTCATCGGCGACACCACCGGAAACAGTCGCTCCCAAGTGGCCATTGCCCAACGGAAGGGCCTCCTCGAATCTCGATGCGGGCTTGTCATAACTCAGAACCAGCCTCTGACCAGAGGCGTACACACAGGCCGACAATGCGGCCAAAACCACCATCATTTTTCTCATAGCCTAAATATAGGTATTTTTCGGCAAACTGCCCGCAACTATTTTACAGGTCCCAGTCGTCCGTGCGGAAAGGTCCCACCGGAATGCCGTAGCTGTTGAAGAGCGTACCGACGCCCCAGTTCCTGAAACAATAACGTACCGCGACCGGATCAGGAACGTCCGGGCTGCTCACAATGACCACATTGTTCCATAACTGGACATGTGCTGTGGCCGGATGGAAAACCTTATCGGCTCCAGCCAGCTCGAATCCTTCGACATTGATTCCAGCGGGCGACAACCCTCTGTCGTCAGTCTTGAAAGTCACGAAAGCCTCCCCATTCTCGAACTTGACGCTCTGATAGGATGGTGAATCGGGATCTATTCCCTTGAAACCATAATGCTTGACCAGAGCCAGATAGGCAAGGCGGTTTCCGACCTCCTGCTTCTTGCAAGGGTGGATTGTGCCATACTCACCGATGTCGAGGGTAGCCGCCATTCCACTGTTGGGAATCACATCAACCGATTTGCGCTGAGCCTCAACGAAATAGCCCGAAGTCCAGTCGTCCGGCCTGTCGTAGGGATAGGGTGCTATCTGGACGAAATAGAACGGAGCGTCCGGAGATTCGAAAAGATCTCGCATCATCTCGACATAAGCCTTCTGCAGTCTGATGTACTGCTCATTCCGGCCTCTGTTAGCCTCGCCCTGGTACCAGATCATTCCGCCAAGAGTGAAGGGAACCAAAGGTGCGACCTGGCCGTTGAAAAGGGTGCAGGGTGTCTGGAACTGGGGTGACTTGAGTTCGTTCCCATCAAGGAACGACAGGTCGAACTCACCGCCGAACTTGGAAGCCAAAGTCTCACGATTGATCCAAGTCTCAATCGTGGAACCTCCCCAGCATGAGACAATTATACCCACCGGGACCTCAAGAATCTCCTGTAGTTTATGCGCGAAGAAATAGGCCGTCGCGCTAGTGGGAGCCACCGCCTCGGGAGTGTTCTCCTGCCATGAGCCCTCGCACTCCTGAAGAGGAGTCAGGGAAGCCTTTCTGGTTATGTTGCAGATTCTGATCGGAGTCTTTGCCTTGGCCTTGAGGATGAAATCAGCCGCCCCTTCGGCCGGTTGGCCGCCATAACCCCTGACCGGCATCTCCATGTTGGACTGGCCCGAACAGAACCAGACCTCTCCGATCATGACGTTGCTCAATGTGATCTTTTCCCCTTTGGATCCTTCCGATATGAATATCTTATATGGGCCACCAGCGGGAGGGGTCGGAATCTTCAGCATCCATTTTCCGTCCTTGTCGGGCGTGGCGGTGTACTTTACTCCAGTCCAAGTGGTTGTGATAGAAATCTTTCCATCCTGGTCAGTCCAGCCCCAGACAGACGCTTCAGTGTTTTGCTGAAGAACCATATTATCGCTGAAAAATGATGGAAGGGTGATCTTCGCCCCTGCCCATGTCGTCCCCAAAAATGCCAGGACAAGTAAAGTGATCGCTTTTTTCATATCGTTGTGTTTATTTGATGCTTATAGCTTGACATCCACATAGTTAGGATAATGATCCGTCAGCGGGAGGGTGTATTCGTCCATTATGCAATAATAGATGAGCACCTCAGTCCCTTCCTGAGCGTTATGGATGAGGAAATGGTCCAAAGCGCCGGTCTCACGGTCGGGACCTTTTCTGGAACTCTCAGCGGAAAAGGCCTTGGGATCACATCGGTGATGTCCGTTATGGTTGTCTCCGAACACCTTGGCCGCCTTGTAGCATGGTATGTAGCCATCGTCAAGAAGTTGCCGGATGGGAACCGTGTCTTCCTCGCAGTTCATGTCGCCAAGAAGGAATACGACACAGCCATATTCAGCCTTAAGCGCGTCCGCTTCCGCCATCATCAGACGGATCTGAGAGGCCCTGGCCATGTTACTGCCTGGCTGTGCCTCATCCGGCCTCCACCATAGATGGGTGTTGAGTATGGCGAACACCTTACCATTCCCTTTATGACGGAAAACCGCCGAAGTGAAAGATTTTGTGTTGGCGTTACTGTACTGTTTGGGCACCGTGCTGTCATAGAACACCGGCGTGAAATTCCAGGAACCATCTTCCTCACAGGCATTTGTGAATCCCAGACCCCTCAGTTTCGGGGCGAGATGCCCGTCCATGTGGTGTGAATATTCCTGAAGCGTGACTATGTCGGGCTTATAGTCCGAAACCAACTTCGCGAAACCGATGCTACGGACCGAATCTCTCGGATCGACACCCAGGGGAACCCATGTCTCCGGTATGCTCTCACTATCGTACTGCCAGATGTTGTCGTCGAATATTCTCAGATTAGTCCACTCGCAACGGGTCGCCGGGTCAGTAACAGGAGCGAACTTCAACTCCGGAGGAAGCGTCCTGACCTTATAAAGTCGCCATTCAGGATTGAAAGTCAACACCTTATCGGGATTGAGGCAATAGATGTGGTTCGTCCACCAGCTGGTCTCGGCGACAGTGTAGATAGTTCTTCCGCTTGAGGTGTCATAGTTCAAGGACTTGACATGCTTCTTTCCCTCAAGTGGAGCGAAGGGAGAGAAAGTCTTTCCGATTATGTCGAAAACATAGGCTCCACCGCTGTTGGTCACGATCAAACCGTCTTCCCCGGCAGGAGACAGCTCATGTCCGCCCACCCCCGGCAAGGAATACTTCTCCTCCATCACCAGGGATGGAGTCTCGGAATCCCAATCCTTCAAGGAATATTTCCTGAGCTCATCAAAACCAAGAACGAACAGGCGCTGATACTTCTCCGACCAGACCACTCCGTGTCCGCTGTACAAAGAGTCCTTCCAGACGCACACATCAGGATTGGAGACATTGTAGATCTCCAGACTATTGCCTTGAGGATGAGTGGAATTCGCGACGGCGATCCTGTCCCCGGGCAGTTTGTCCGCCGAATGAGACATAGGAGTCAACGCATGGAAAAGGCACTTCTTTGTGGCGATGTCCAAAAGCAAGGTCCCGCCTGCTGAAGAAGTCAAAAGGAGATGCTCGCCTCCGTCCACAGGCTTGCAGTCATCCAGGACATGCATGGCGTCACGGTACACATCGGGAATCTGACCGTATGCCTCAAAGGTATTCCAGTGCCATATGACAGCCAAAGAATCTTCCGTGGATTTGTTCACGTCCACGATGTAGAGATCGTTGTCACCACAGGCGACAACATAATCTCCCCAAGAAGCGGGTTCCGTTTTATTGGAGGAATCGCAGCCCGCCGCGAACAACAGCGGAAAAACCGCGAGTAGCAGCATCGCTCGCCTCATAGTCCACGGACAATGTTGAACCAGTCGGATGAGGTTTTGATGTCACCTTTAGACCAGCAGGAACCGACACAGTATGAAATGGTTCCGCCTGAAGGGACCGTTTTTGTCAAGAAGGCGTGGTCAAGATCTTCGGAGAACTGTGCCGAGTCAGCGTCCTGCATGACAACGGCCACTCCGATGAGTCCATCCTCCGGCTCCACGCTCTGGTCAGAAGCGTTTTCCCAGATGGCCAGGCGATCTTTCGCCTCCATCTTGTCCTGGACAGTAGCTTGCGCCCCATGCAGCTTGAAACCAGCAGCGATGGTGAGCATGTCCGTTCCCGAATATGTGTAGGTGTCCTCAACCTGAGCGAAATAAGTCCCGGCGGAGACGGTGACCTTTTTGGACAGAGAGGCCTTGATGCCGTCAGCGACATCCCATTCGGGATAACCAAGAACGAAAACGACCTTTTCAGGAGTTGTCTCCAGCACCTCACAAGTACGGTAATTAGTCGCGGGCCAGCAGAATTGGCCATCCACGAAAGGCACGGACGCACCTCCTCCAAGGCTCACGGCGACTTTGTAGCAATCCTTGCCGCCATGGTCGTGGTGATAATAAGAGTCGCTCTCCTCAAGGTAGCCCTTGTACCACTCATTAGCCACAAGCTTCCCGGGAAGTTTGACCCATATGTCCAGACCAGGTGAAGTGGGATTACCTTCAAGGGCCTTCCCGTAGAAACGGCCGGCGATGAGGTCATTCTCAAACACGAAATCGTCAGCCCTCTCGGGAACCTCGCGGGCCATCACTTTCTGCTCAACCTGCTTCTTGCAGCCGCCCAGGGCCAGCATGGCGACAAGCGCCAGAACCATAAACCTTTTCATATTACTTAAGGTCTTTTGTCTCACACCAATCCATGTCATTGTAGTCGTCATTCTCGCCGCACATTCCCCATATGAAAGTATAGTTGCGGGTGGCGCAGGCGGAATGGATACTCCACTGGGGAGAAATCACGGCTTGCTCGTTATGCATCCAGATGTGGCGTGTCTCCTGAGGCTCTCCCATGAAATGACAGACGGCCGCATCGTCAGGAACCTCGAAGTAGAAATACACCTCCATTCTGCGGTCATGAGTGTGCGCTGGCATTGTGTTCCAGGTACTTCCGGGCGCGAGCTCGGTCATTCCCATCTGGAGTTGGCAGCAAGGCACGACCTCTTTCACGAGAAGACGGTTGATGGTTCTCTCGTTGGACTCCTCAAGGCTACCGAGATGCATCACGACAGCGTCTTTCTTGGACACCTTCTTCACTCCGGTCTCCCTGTGGGCGGTCGCTGAGCAGAAATAGAAATGGGCCGGAGCCTTGGGGTCGTCGCTCTTGAACACGACATGGCGGTCTCCCCTGCCGACATAAAGCGCCTCTTTGTATTCAAGATGATACTCATCATCACCGACCTTCACAGTGCCGGCGCCACCAACATTGATGATTCCGAGTTCCCTACGCTGGGTGAAAAAGTCCGCCCTCAGGATCTCCGGAGCGGAAAGTAGCAGATCCTCATTGACCGGCACCGCTCCTCCAGTGATGATGCGGTCAAACATCGAGTAAACCATGTTGATCTCGTCCGGGGCCATGACCTTCTCAACAAGGTATTCCTTCCGGATCCGGGCGGTGTCGTAATGCTTGGCGTCGAGATTGCTCGAGGCCTGGCGAACCTCACAATTCAATTTCATATCTTATTCTTTTATTTGTGTCATTCTGAACGAAGAATCTACTTCGGTTGCTTCCCTATATAGGCCAGTATCCCACCATCCACATAAAGGATGTGACCATTGACAGCGTCAGAAGCGTGAGAGGCCAGAAATACCGCTGGACCAGCGAGTTCCGAAGGCTCAAGCCAACGTCCGGCAGGAGTCTTGGCGCAAATGAACGAGTCAAACGGGTGGCGGCTTCCGTCGGGTTGTCTCTCGCGGAGAGGGGCTGTCTGAGGTGTTGCTATGTAACCGGGACCCAGACCGTTGCACTGGATGTTATACTCCCCGTACTCCGAGCAGATATTCCTTGTGAGCATCTTGAGGCCTCCCTTCGCGGCGGCATAAGCGGAGACAGTCTCGCGCCCGAGCTCCGACATCATCGAGCAGATGTTGATGATCTTGCCTTCCCTGCGCTCCATCATCTCCGGCAGCACGGCGGCACTGACGATATATGGTCCTACAAGGTCAATGTCAATGACTTGCTGGAACTCCTCCCGGGTCATTTCGTGCATCGGAATCCTCTTTATGATTCCGGCGTTATTGACCAGGATGTCAATCCGCCCGACATCCTCATGGATTTTCGCCACCATCTCAGCGACGGCCTTCTCGTCAGTCACATCGCAAAGATAACCTTTGACGTTCTCTATTCCAGCGGCCCTGAAATTTTCCAAACCGAGTTGGAGAGTCTTCTCATTACGATTGTTGAATATGATTGTCTTGGCTCCAGCGGCGACAAAGGCCTTGGCGATCTCGAATCCTATTCCATAGGCGCCGCCGGTGATCAGAGCGTTCTTGCCCTCCAGTGAAAACAGATTGGTCATTATTCGTCAGTTTTATTGGTTTTAATACAATTACAAATATACAAACGTTTGCACATAAAAACAACACTTTATTATGCGATTATAAAATAATTAGCGCAAAAAGTCCCCCGATTTTTAAGACAGACCCTATTTCACGCATTTTTTAAAAGAATTTAATAGCTCGCTCTTGTATTTTATGCAAACGTTTGTATTTTTGTCGCACCACAACACGAAAATGGTAACTATTTCAGACATAGCGAAATCTCTCGGAATAACCCCCTCGACTGTATCCAGGGCACTTTCCGGCAGCCCAAGAGTCAAGGAATCGACCCGTAAAGCGGTCTTTGAGGCCGCGGAGAAGATGGGATATGAGCGAGACGAGGCGGCTTCAAGCCTCCGCCGCGGCAGGGCAAAGGTGGTCGGCATAGTCGTTCCGAGAATCAACAGGGAGTTTTTCAGCAATGTGATCGGAGGTGCCGAGTCCGTCCTGGACGAGAGCGGCTACTCCGCCATCATCTGCCAGACTCATGAGAATTCCGATGACGAGGTCAAAGCTCTTAAGACATTGAGGAGCAATAGAGTAGCGGGAGTTCTCATATCGCACGCCATCTCCTCCACCGATGGAAAGCATATAATCGACAACATCGCTCAAGGTACCATTTTGGTCCAATTTGACAGGGTGTTCAGTTCGCTCCCCGGTCCTAAAATCGTCAGTGACAACTTTCACGGGGCATATGAAGGAACCCTCCATCTGATTGATCAGGGCTATAAGAAAATAGGAATCATTGCCGGACACATGAGCTCCGAGGCTTATGCGGCAAGGCTGGATGGCTACAAGCAAGCTCTCACCGACATGGGAAGGGAAATCGATGAGGACATAATCTTCTATGGTTCAATTATCCAGCAAGGTGGTTATGAGGCTTGCTTAAAAGCTATTGACCTGGGTTGCGACGCCATCTACAGCACAGGTGACTTCACCGCTCTTGGCGCTCTTCAAGCCGCCAAGGAAAAAGGCTTGCGCGTTCCTGAGGACTTTGGAATCGTGGGAACCGCCAACGAGCATTTCACCAGCCTTATCACCCCATCGCTCAGCTCAATGGCCCAGCATCCCTACGAGATGGGAAGGCGTGCCGCGATGGCTTTCCTGACCTCCCTTAAGCCGGGAGCTAAAGTCGGGGAAATCGTGGTTCCTATGGATCTTATTGCGAGAGAATCTTCAAAAAGAACAAGTAAATAAGCCAATGAATATCAAGACCATAACCGCGTTTCTCGTCATCTGTCTTTCCCTCCTTTCCCTTTCCGCCTACGGAAAGTCAAAGAAGGACGAGTTCCGCAAGTTGTACGAGAACTTGCCTTTCAAGATGGATAAGGTCAAGAGGCCGTCTATTCCATCCAGGACCGTGAATATCAAAGACTTCGGTGGCGTAGCTGACGGCAAGACACTCAACACCGAGGCCTTCAAGCAGGCGATAAAGGCCTTGTCGGAAAAGGGCGGCGGCCATCTTGTCGTCCCCGCTGGAATATGGCTCTCCGGCCCTATCACATTGGTTGACAACATCGACCTCCACGTCACCAAAAACGCAGTGCTGGTGTTCTCTCCTGACCAGAGTCTCTACCCGATCATAGACACCAACTTTGAAGGTCTTGATGTCCGCCGTTGCCTCTCCCCTATCAACGCGTTGGGAGCCAAGAACATATCCATCACCGGAGGCGGTATCATCGACGGCAGTGGGGAATACTGGAGGGAAGTCAAGAAGCGCAAAGTCTCTTCTGACCAATGGAAAGAGATCACCAAGAGAGGCGGGGTGTTAGCTGAGGACGGATCAGTCTGGTACCCTGATGAGGGCTACATGAAGGCTCGCAAGACCGCAGGCTCTCTCAACTACCCCGATCCGTCGCTTGACGAGAACGAGATAAAGACTTTCCTCAGGCCCGTGATGGTCTCCCTAAGGGAGTGCGAGAATGTGCTCCTGGAGGATTGCACTTTCCAGAACAGCCCATGCTGGAATATTCATCCGCTCTACTGCGACGAGGTGATTATCAGCAACATAACCGTCCGTAACCCGCATTATTCAGCCAATGGCGACGGTATTGACATCGACGCTTGCACCAATGTGATAGTGACCGGATCGTCGTTCGATGTCGGAGACGACGCCATCTGTATCAAATCCGGAAAAGACGAGGACGGACGCCGTCACGGCAAGGCTTGCTCCAACCTGATCATCTCCGACTGCACGGTTTACCACGGCCACGGTGGTTTTGTGGTGGGCAGCGAGATGAGCGGCGGGGTCAACAACATCAAAGTCTCCGATTGCCGTTTCATAGGAACCGATGTAGGTTTGCGTTTCAAGAGCACAAGAGGACGCGGCGGGCTCGTTGAGAACATCTGGTGCGAAAACATATTCATGAAAGACATCGTTACCTACGGTGTGGTGTTCAATCTTTATTATGAAGGTGTCGCGGCGACCGACATGTCGAAGGATCCCAAGTCTGACATCCAGCCGGTGGACGAGACTACGCCCGAATTCAAGAATATGGATTTCAGCGGAATAGTCTGCGCGGGTGCCAAACAATCAGTCTTCATCAACGGTCTTCCCGAGATGCCCGTTAAGGGTATTGTGTTCAAAGACAGTTATTTCCAGGCGCAAAAAGGCCATGAAGTCAACTTCGCCGAGAACATCACTTTCGAAAATGTCACAGAGGAAGTAAAGAAATGAGAAGAATCTTTCTTATTGCCGTGTTGGCGGCCATCACCACTCTTAGCTGCTCATTCACCGTCCACCTTATGGGTGACTCCACGATGGCAAACAAGGACCTTTCCAAAGGCAATCCGGAAAGAGGCTGGGGAATGATGTTCCCCAATTTCCTGGAAGGAGTCGATGTCATCAATTATGCCCAGAACGGCCGTAGCACCAAGAGTTTCATCGACCTTGGGCTTTGGGACAATGTGAAGGCTAATCTCAAGCCTGGCGATTATGTGTTCATCCAGTTCGGCCACAATGACTCGAAGGAGAGCGACCCTGAGAGGTACGCCGCTCCTTTTGGCGCCTATCAGGAAAACCTCAGGATCTTCGTCCAAACAGCACTTGACGCAGGTGCGAAGCCTGTGCTCCTTACCCCTGTGGCCCGCCGCTGGTTCACTGACGGAAAGCTCGACAGGAATTGCCATGGTGACTATCCAGAGGCTATGAGGCAGGTTGCCGAGGAGTTCGGGATTCCGCTGCTTGACATAACCACCAGCTCGCTCGACTGGATTGAGAGCCTTGGAGACGAGGGTTCGAGACCTTATTTCATGAGCCTTGAGCCTGGCAAATACGCTATCGCTCCGGACGGAAAGACCGACAACACCCACACTAAGGCAAACGGTGCCAGAAAGGTGGCCTTACTGGTCTGCGACGCCATCAGGGAAAAACTCCCCGAGCTTGCGGAACATCTTGTGTATTACGACATTGTGGTCGATAAGAACGGATTCGGGGACTATATGACCGTGCAGGAGGGCATCAATGCCGCACCTGACTACAGCCACGGTGCCATCACAAAGATCCTCATCAAAAAAGGAACTTACGAGGAGATGGTGACCATCCCCCACAATAAATTCCGCCTTTTAATCAAAGGACAGGGCGCTGAGCAAACCATCATCACTTTCGGCAAATACGCGAAGGACAAATGGGCCGTCAACGGCCTCGAGATGGGCACTTCCGGCAGCGCCTCGATGTATATCCACTCCAGTTATGTCACACTGGAGGACCTGACTGTCGAGAACAGCGCCGGCGAGGGGAAGGAGATCGCTCAAGCGGTTGCTTTGTTCACTGACGGGGATTTCCTCTTCTTCAACCGCTGCCGTTTCATTGGCAATCAGGACACTGTTTACACCTACGGACGCTATGGCAAAGACGGTGGAATTAAGCGGAACTACTTCTTGGACTGCTACATAGAGGGAACCACGGATTTCATATTCGGTCCTTCCATCGCATGGTTCGAGAACTGCCACATCCACTCCAAGAAAAACAGCTATGTCACCGCCGCATCGACATTCGAGGGGCAAAAGTGGGGATATGTCTTCCATAAGTGCCGCCTGACCGCCGATCCAGAGATAACGAAATGCTATCTCGGAAGGCCGTGGGGCGCCTACGCCAAGACTGTTTTCATCGAGTGCGAACTTGGCCCCCACATCCTCCCCGAGGGATGGCACGACTGGGAGAAAGAAGGCAAGCCGGACACGAAGAAGAACTCTTACTATGCTGAATATCACAACTTTGGCCCTGGAGCGGCCGGTAAAAAAGAGAGGGTAAAGTGGTCCTACCAGCTGAAAGACAAGCAGGCTGCCGAATACACCTTCGAGAATGTGATGTTCCAAAATCAAGACGGAATCGTCTGGAATCCTTTTGACAACAAATGAGACGACTGATATTCATAGCGGCAACTCTCGCCCTCTTTTTCGCCTTGACCGTTTCGGCCAGGGCTCAGAAGCTTTACGAGGAGCTGGTGAGAAGCGAGATGACTCGTTGCCCCGAGGCCAGTTACCTCGACGGACGGCAGGGCACACTAAAATGGGACTACACTACCGGCCTGGAACTCAAGGCCTTCCTCGATGTGTATGAGATGGCCGGTCAAGCCGGCCATGACGGTAAGAACGGTGGGCATGACTCCCGTCACCCCCGACTTGATCGGGGGTCCATCCTCAACTACGTTGACGCCTGGTACGACCAGATGATCGATTCGAACGGCAACATTTATAAATACAAAGTCTCCAACTACTCCACCGACCACATCTGCCCCGGGCGCACTTTGTTCCAGCTCTACGACCTCACCGACAAAGAGAAATACCGTATGGCCATGGACACCCTTTACACCCAGATCAAGGGCATGCCCAGGACTCCGGAAGGTGGTTTTTGGCACAAGAAGGTTTACCCCAACCAGATGTGGCTGGATGGTCTCTACATGGCCCAGCCATTCTATGCGGAATACACCTCGAGGTATGTCCCTGAGAATGAGCGGTTGGCAAATTATGTGGACATCACCCGCAACTTCCTGATCGTCGCCGGTCACACTTTTGACCCCGAGACAGGCCTCTTCAGGCACGCTTGGGACTCTTCAAAAGAGATGTTCTGGGCGGACAAGGTGACCGGACAGTCTGACCATGCTTGGGGCAGGGCCCTCGGATGGTACTGCATGGCTTTGGTGGAGACTCTCCCCCTCCTTCCCGACGGGACCCCCGGAAAAAAAGAGATGATTGATGTCCTCAAAGGAATATTCAATGTCCTTCCGTTCTATGCCGACCCGAAGACCAAGATGTGGTACCAGGTGCTGGACCGTCCAGGTGCCGAGGGCAACTATGTCGAGGCTACTTGCAGCGCCATGTTCACCTATGCGATGCTGAAGGGCAGGCGGCTTGGCTATCTGGATGTCACGGAAAGGACTTGCAGGAAGACCTTCAAGGCTTTCGTCAAGACCTTCATCTCCCGTGAGGACGGCCTTGTCAACCTCAATCGCTGCTGCGAGGTTGCCGGTCTTGGCAGCAAGGACAACAGAAGAGGTGATTATCAATACTATATCAACGAAAGAATCCGCTCCAACGACCCGAAAGGTATCGGTCCCGCTATCTGGGCGGCTCTTGAGATCGACAAATGAATATGAATAAAAGAATAATATTAGGATTAATGACAGTCCTGGCGCTGATGGTCTCTTGCGGAGGTGATGAGCCGACCAAAAATGAGACCCCGGCTCCGGCGGCTCCCAAGAACATTGTCTTGCACTCTTCGACCCAGACTTCCCTGACTTTCCAATGGGATGTGGCGGAGAACGCTGTCAAATACGAGTGGAGCATTTCCGAGGGCGGATCTGTCATCCAAAAGGGCGTCGCCAACTCGCGCAATGTCGCCATTCAGGGACTCAAGGCAGGTACATCTTATTCATTTTCAGTAACTTCTGTTGGAGCGGAGACAGAGGAAGGTGTCAAGCGTTCTTCCACCACAACAGTGAGCGCTACCACCGTCACACCAGAGCCTGATCCCGAACCCGATCCTGATCCCGAACCGGATCCGGAGGATCCAGTCAGCTTTGACTATGATGAGTTCATGATTCCAGACTCAGAGGAAGACGGAGTCGCGAGAGCTTTCCCTGGAGCCGAAGGTGGCGGAATGCTCACTACCGGAGGCCGTGGCGGCGCGGTTTACCATGTGACCAACCTGAATGATTCAGGCAACGGCTCACTCAGATGGGCAATAAGCCAGAAGGGAGCTAGAACCATCGTCTTCGACGTGGCCGGCGTCATCAGCCTGAATTCCACGCTTAAGATCACCAACGGAGATGTGACCATCGCCGGTCAGACCGCTCCTGGAGACGGGATATGCATCAAGAACTATCCATTCAGAATCGATGCCAGCAATGTGATAATCAGGTACATCCGCTGCCGTATGGGTGATGAGAAAGCCACTGCTGACGATGCCATGAACCTTTACACCGAAAGCGGTATCAAGAACGTCATCATCGACCATTGCTCTTTAAGCTGGAGCACAGACGAATGCGGCTCTTTCTATGGAATGACCGATTTCACTTTGCAGTGGTGCATCCTCTCGGAGAGTCTGAGAAACTCTGTCCATGGCAAGGGCAAGCACGGTTATGGCGGCTTGTGGGGCGGTGAGAACGCCACCTACCACCACAATCTCCTGGCTCATCACGACAGCCGTAACCCTCGCCTGGACCACGACTACCTTTCTCCTCTCAAGGGGCCTGTGACTCTTGCCAACAATGTGATATACAACTGGGGAGACAACAGCACCTATGGCGGAGAGAGCGCCAACAACGACAACATATTCCGTAAATACAACATAGTCAACAACTACTATAAGCCGGGCCCTGCCACAGCCTCCAGCAAAGTCCGTTTCATCGACCCCTGGACAAAGGCTTGTGACAACTGCACCGAAAAAACCGGCATCTCGACCATCGTCCCGGGGCATTATTTCATGGATGGCAACATAATGGCCGGCAACAATGAGAAGACTTCCGACAACTGGAAGGGAACGACAGCTTCTCAGAGTGTCATAGCCACGATCAAGTCCGATAAATTCTTCACTTCTGAAGGCTCGAAAACCAAGCTTGAGATCCAAACCGCCGAGGACGCTTACGCTAAGGTTCTGGAATATTCCGGAGCTAGCCTCAGCCGGGATGATGTGGACAAAAGAGTGACCGAGGAGACAAGGGACGGGAAGTTCACTTTCAAAGGCTCCAACGGGTCAGACAAGGGACTGATAGACTCCCAGGAAGATGTGGGTGGATGGCCCGAGTACAAGGCCTCAAAGGAGGAGCTCGCTGCGGTGAAAGATTCCGACGGGGACGGCATTCCCGATTCCTATGAGGAGACCTTCGGATTGAACAAGTCCGACGCTGCCGATGGAAAGACCGTTACCCTGGACAAGAATGGCCGTTACACCAATCTTGAGATGTATCTCCACTACCTTGTCAGGACCATTGTGAAAGAACAGAAATAACACATATACAATTATTTATATTCATAAACACTAAAAAATCACTTTCATGAAAAGCACAACCCAGAAAATCCTTCTCGTGTTGCTTTGCCTGGGAGCGTCTCTAGCACTTTCCGCGCAGACCACCATCAAAGGTGTTGTCACGGACGAGAGCGGAGAACCCCTGATGGGAGCGGGAGTCTTCGTCGAGGGAACCACTATCGGAGTGGTGACCGGACTTGACGGAGACTACACCATCACAGTGCCGGCGGACGCGAAGAACCTTGTGTTCTCATTCATTGGTCTCGCTGACCAGACTGTGCCGATCGACGGACGACAGGAGATCAACATCGTACTGAAAGAGGACTCAACCTTCCTCGACGAGGTTGTCGTGGTAGGTTATGCGACAGTCAAACGTCGCGACCTGCTCGGTTCAGTGTCCTCTGTCGGCAATGAGAAACTGACAGAGCAGCCTGTGACCACGGTCAGCCAGGCTCTATCCGGAAAGATGGCCGGTGTCTCGGTCATCACGACAGAAGGCGACCCTGACGCCGACATCAAGATCCGTGTCCGCGGTGGTGGATCCATCACACAGGACAACTCCCCGCTGTACATAGTGGATGGTTTCCCTGTGGAGTCAATCAATGACATCTCATCATCCGAGATCGCCAGCATCGATGTCCTCAAGGACGCTTTCTCAACCGCAATTTACGGTAGCCGAGGCGCTAACGGTGTCGTCATCGTGACCACCAAGAGCGCTGATAAAGGCCAGAAAGTGTCTGTCAAGTTCAACACCTATTACGGCTTGAAAACGATGGCCAACAAAGGTGCCATCGTGGCTATGGACCCTGAGAATTTCGTCAAATTCCAGTACGAGTTGGGCTCGATCAGGGACAACCTTAGTAGCAACTACATCCCGTATTTCGGATCCTTCAGCGATATTGATCTCTACAAGGGTCTCGCCGGAAATGACTGGGTGAGCGCCGTTTTCGGCAACACAGGCTCCACTTTCAGCGCCGACGCCTCCATCTCCGGCAGCGGAGAGAATTACAACTGGACCCTCGGTTATGCCCATATGGGTGACCAGGCGATCATGAGAGGTTCCGACTACACCCGTGACAACCTCAACTTCAAGGGTAACTTCAAGACTTCGGCCAAGACTTCCATCGACGCCAACATCAGATATTCCCGCATCAATGTAAGGGGATCCGGGGCCAATGGAATCAACGACACCGGTACGACTTCCGGAAACGGCCGTCTGAAGCACTCAGTCTCCTATGCCCCCATTCCCGTGGCGGCATCAATTCAAGGCGCCGACGAGGAGCAGGATTATGGTGACAACGCGCCGCCGCTCAAGTCTGTCGCTGACAATGATTCCAAGAGAATCCGCAGCACATGGAACGCCAACGCGGCTTTCAATTGGGACATCGTTGATGGCCTGAGACTCAAGGTCGAAGGTGGTTTGGAGGACTATCGCCAGGGCGATGACCGCTTCTATGGTCTCACCACTTATTACGTGGCGAACAACTCCACGGTCAAGAACACTCCTTCCAATCAGCACAAGGAGGCTTTCCGCACCCGTTACCGCAACACCAACACTCTCAACTACGACTTCTCCAACATCCTTAAGAACGAGGACCATGCGCTCACCGCTCTTCTCGGAGAGGAGATGACCATCACCAAGAGCAACACTCTCACGATGATGGTTGACGGTTTCCCGACTTTCTATGACGCGAAGATGGCCTGGAACTTCATGGCTTCCGGAACCCCCTCATCCACAAATAATTACTATGATCCGGACGACAAGCTGCTGTCATTCTTCGGCAGGGTCAATTACGACTACAAGCACAAGTATTCATTCGGAGCCACACTCCGCGCTGACGGATCTTCCAAGTTTGCTAGAGGCAACCGCTGGGGGTTCTTCCCTTCAGCCGCCGCTTCCTGGACCATCTCCAACGAACCTTGGATGGAGAAGAGCCACTCTTGGATTGACCAGCTCAAACTCCGCTACAGTTTCGGTACCGCCGGTAACAACAACATCCCTTCCGGCCAGCTGCTCAAGACCTATTCATCATCCACAACTTCCTGGCTCTCGATGACCAACAACATCTTCACCGCCGGAAAGGTCATGAATAACCCCGACCTCACCTGGGAGACCACCTACACCCACAATATCGGTCTGGATTTCAGCTTCTTCCGCAGCAAGTTGTCAGGTAGTATCGAGGTGTACCAGAATGACACTAAGGACCTTCTGATTAACTTCCCCATCCCTGGTTCCGGTTATGACAGCCAGTACCAGAATGTGGGTTCCACACGCAACAGAGGTGCCGAGTTGACTCTCAACGCCCCGATTGTGGAGACCAAAGATTTCTCGCTGAATTTCAGCGGCAACATCTCATACAACATAAACAGGGTGACTGACCTCGGTGGCCTCGAGTCCATAACCGCCCAGTCTTATTGGGCTTCGACTGAGATTGGTGACGATTACATCGTCCAGGTCGGGCAGCCTCTCGGCAACATGTATGGCTACCGCAATGACGGTTTCTACACAGCCAACGACTTCACTTGGGATGGAGCCAAATGGGTCCTAAAGGATGGTGTGGTGAGCAACTCTACCGTGATCGGAGATGCCTACATGCGTCCCGGCGCGATGAAACTCAAGGATCTCAATGGTGACGGAAAGGTCACTGTCGCTGACCGCGAGGTGATCGGAAACGCATCCCCTGACTTCACCGGAGGATTCGCCCTGAGCGCCTTCTTCAAGGGCATTGACTTCAGCGCCAACTTCAACTACATGATTGGCAACCAGGTCTATAATGCCAACAAGGTTGAGTTCACTTCCTCCAGAAAATTCTACAACCGTAACCTGGTCGAGATGATGAACGTGGACAACCGCTGGACTAATATCGACTGGAACACCGGCGAGTTGATCACCGATCCCGCCACACTCACTTCCATAAATGCCGGGAAGACCATGTGGTCACCCGCTGTCGGAAGCGCTGTGTTCTCCGATTGGGCTGTTGAGGACGCCTCTTTCCTTCGCCTCCAGAGTGTGACCATCGGTTACACCTTCCCCGAGGAACACGTTCCTGAGGTTGACACCAGAAGGGCCACTCCGCTGACCCCTGGCGTGGACTATTCCGCTTATCCGAAGAGCATCGGTTTCGTTGCCGGACTCAATCTCACATTCTAATATGACAGTGAATATGAAAAAGATATTGACTTATACCATAGCGTTGGCGACCTTGGTTTTCGCCGCTCCCGCTTGTGAGACATTCCTTGACTCGGAGTCTCCTTCCACTTTCGACGCGTCCACTGTCTACTCCAACTACGACCTGACCGAGAGCACCATATTCTCTATCAGCCAGTCCTTCGGTGAGACCAACTCCTACCGCAGCCGTTACCTGAGCTGGGTGGGTCTCAACAGTGACATCGAGTGGTACAACACCTACAAGCCCACCGATGAGAAATATCAGATCGCAGGCTACGCCATGCTGCCCAACAACGGCCAGCTGAACCTCAACAACGGTCCTTTCGCCAAGATGTACGAGGCGATCGAAAGGGCTAACCTTTGCATTGAGGGTATCCGTGAATACGGCAACATCACCGAGAACGCAAATATGGCCTACCTCCTCGGAGAAGCCTTGACCCTCAGGGCCTTGATCTACTACGACATCGTCAGGGTCTGGGGTGATGTCCCCGCTCGTTTCTCTTCCGTGACAAGCGAGAACATCTATGTCAAGAAAGAAAGCCGTGACGTGATATTCAAGCAGCTTCTCTCCGACCTGGACGAGGCTATCCCTTACCTGCCTAATCCTGGCCAGACGACCGCCACTTCCCGCACCGACAGGGTCAACAAAATGTTCGCCGAGGGCCTCTACGCCCGTATCGCCTTGATGGCTTCCGGTTACGCTATCCGTCCTGATGACGGCATGGTAGGGACCGGTGACCTCGGAACGGTCAGGCTCACCAACGATCCTGAGCTCCAGAAGTCCGTCCTCTATCCGAAGGCTCTCGAGTACCTGCGCGCCGCGATCAATTCAGGCACCGCTTCTCTCGAGGACTATGAGACCCTCTGGAAGAACCAGAGCAATATGAACAACCTCACCGCCGGTCCTGGCCACGAGACCTTGTTCGTCATCCCCTTCTCTGAAGGCCGCGGCAGGTGGAACTACACCTTCGCCGTCCGCTCTGAGGGATCAACCTACGCCGGTGGCGCCAATGTCACCCGTGGTGGTGACGCAGGTCCCGTCCCGACCATGTGGTTCAAATATGACAAGAACGATGTCCGTCGTGACATCACCTGCGTCAACTGGCGCTGGAACTCCGACAATGAGCCCGAGCTCCCCGGCATCCAGAGGTGGTATTTCGGAAAATACCGTTTCGAATGGATGACTTCACACCCTTACACCGGTGGTAATGACGACGGTGTCAAGCCGGTTGTCCTCCGCTACTCAGATGTGCTCCTCATGGCCGCCGAGATCGCCAACGAGCTTGGTGACACCCAGGAGGCGAAGAGGTATCTCCTCGCTGTCCGCGAGCGCGCTTTCAAGGGCAATGAGGACCAGGCCGAATCTTATGTGGCCTCCATCTCCTCCAAGGATGACATGTTCAAAGCCATTGTTGATGAGAGAGCCCTCGAGTTCTGCGGCGAGATGACCCGCAAGTTCGACCTCATACGTTGGAACATGCTGAAAACCAAGATGGATGAGGCTATCGCCGACATGAAGGCCCTGCGTGACCTGTCCGGCAAATATGCCGACATAAATGGTCTCGACGGCGATGTTTACTATCAAGTCAGTGGAAGCCAGATCTCGATCTACGGTTTCAATGGAGAGAAGACCGCTCCCGCCGGAGCATGGGAAAAGAAAGCCGGCTACATCAACAAGACCGTTGACAGCAAGGGTGCCGACACAGGGCTCTATGACGCTCTCGTCGAGGGACTTTACTACGGCGACCCGATCCAGCATATGTTCTGGCCGATCTTCAACGACACCATGACCAACAGTCAGGGTTACATCAAGAACGACTACGGTTACGACAGCATTTAATACTGAAGCATTATGAAATTCATGAATATATTCAAAGTGGCTGCCATAGGCCTGGCCTCCCTCGCTTTCGCGACGGCTTGTGTCGAGACGGAGTTCGAGGAGATCACCGACCTCAACCTCAACCGTTGCCTTGAGCCGCAGAACCTCTCCGCTAAAGTGGATGCCGCCACAGGTGACAATGTCACTTTCTCATGGGACGTCAACAAGGACGCAGAGTCTTACAATCTCGTTGTCTATAAGGACGAAGCTATGACTTCGGAGGCCTTGAATGTTACCATTCCCGCATCGGAAGTACCTTACACTGTGAGACTTACCGCTGATGAGAAATATTACTTCAAGGTCCAGGCGCAGTCTGGTTCCAGGGCCTCTTCCAATTGGGCGACCTACGATAGTTCCTGCAAGACCTACGCGGTCAAGGACAACCTCTTCCTGGAGGTAGCCGACAGGTCTTCCAATTCCCTTTCACTCAGCTGGTCCAAGGACGCTGACGACTACACGGAAGTCACCCACATCTCCGCCGCTCCTGTCAAGGGTGGCAAGACTGTGGATGTTCAGCTTTCCGCCTCCCAAGCATCAGCGGCTGCCGCTGTGGTCGAAGGACTCGCGCCTTCAACCGAATACCAGGTGACCCTTTACTACCTTAGCGCCTCACGCGGAACTGTTGACGCGTGGACAAAGGCCGATCAGGGCAGCGCGACCACGGTCAGCACCTCTGAGGAGCTTGTGGCATTGATGACAGCTGGAGATAACATCTACCTGTCTCTCGCAGGATCTCCTTATGAGATCAGCAATGTCAAGCCCGCTGGCAGCGTCAGGTTGATCGGTGAGATTGGAGCTGACGGATCAAAGCCTGTCGTGACCGGAAAGATCGAGCTCACCGGCTCGCTCGCTTCCGGAAGTGAGATATACCTTGAGGGTGTTTCTTTCAACGGCGGCGGAACCAACTCACGTATCATCGAGCACACTGGAGGATCTCTTGAGCTCACCAGCATCAAGCTCGTGAACTGCGACATCACCAACTACTTGGCTGGTCTATTCTATGGCAACAACGACAATGTCGTTAAGATCGGTGAGTTCCTCTTTGATTCCTGCGACATTTTCGAAATCCGCGGTAGCGGTGGTGACGCTTTCGATGTCCGTAAGACCACGGAGATCGACAAGCTCGCTTTCATCAACAACACCATCTACAACGGTATCCGCACGATGTTCCGTATCGACGCTTCCGATGCCATCAAGATCGGAACCCTCGATTTTGAAGGTAACACTGTCAAGAATATCGCTACCATAGACGATGGCAACAACCGTGGATTCTTCGCCACCCGTGTAGCCATGGATATGATCCTGAAAAACAACCTCTTCCTTTATGAGGATGGAGGCAAGAAGGGCGAGGGCGAGACCGACAGAGCCCAGCTCTTCCAGGAGAACGCCAACACAGTGGTTCCCAACCTCACAGCCTCTGGCAACTACAGTTTCGCCTCCGGCCAGACCTTCTTCACGAAGGTCTCCGCCGCGGCTGCCGGGTTCACTGAGCTGACGGCTGATCCTTGCTACAACTCCAAGGGAAACTTCTTCCAGCTCACAAACAGTGACCTGGCCGCCAAGAAGGTCGGAGCCTCAAAATGGTGGATCGCCTATGTCGAAAAGGATGAGGATCTTAGCCAAGGTGTGATCACCAACGCCCACACTTGGAATCTTCAGGATGCCTCCCTCTTCGCCGGAGATGTGAAGAACTCAAGGGTTCGTGACGGTCTGCTTCTCGTTGGTTCAGAGGCTGTCCCGATGAACGCTGATGGTGGAGTCAACTTCTTGTCAGCATCCACTCTCACTCGCAAAGGTGTCCCCACCGATGGTTATGCGGCGTTCAAGATCACCGCTCCCGGTTCAGTCGATATTCTTGTCAGCGATCCTGCCAAAACCGGCAGCAGTGTGGTGGTCGCCCTTTCGGACGATAAAGGATTCACTGTCCAGGGAGGCGCTGTAGCGTCCGCCAACAATGGTGGCGTAGAGAAGATCGTCATCAAATCAGTCACGGGCGAGGGTACTGTATATCTCTACTCAACCGGAGCGGTAAATGTGACCAAACTCGCTTGGTCAGAGGATGTTACCGCTGGTAACAAGGTTCTCGCCTCCCCGAAACCCGAGGCTGAACCTGTGACTATCTCCGAGGGTGATGAGACCGCTGTGAAGGTCACTTGGGCTGCCATTCCGAATGCGGCCAAATACGTAGTCGTGTTCAATAAGAG
>OMQO01000130.1 GCA_900313275.1 uncultured Bacteroidales bacterium | reverse complement strand
CAGACCGTCGGAGAGGGCTTCATTGAGGGCAACTCATTGAATTTCACCTTCCATGCGCCACAGGATGTCTATGGGGTTATGGCTCTGATGGGAGGGGAGAAGAAATTCATCGCCGGACTCGACGAACTCTTCTACAATGACCTTCCTGAATATGCCTACGCTGACAATGAGGACATCACCAAGGACTGCCTGATCGGTGGTTATGTCCACGGCAACGAGCCTAGTCACCATATTCCATACCTCTACGCCTGGACCTCCCAACCTTGGAAAACGCAGTACTGGATGCGGGAGATCATCAACCGGATGTATCGTCCCGAAATCCGCGGACTCGGGGGCAATGATGATTGCGGCCAGATGAGCGCATGGTACATATTCGGCACCCTGGGCTTCTACCCTGTCTGCCCAGGAAGCGACCAGTACGTCATCGGAGCGCCCTTCTTCAAGGAAGTCTCCATCAACCTTCCCAACGGGAAGTCGCTGGTTATCAAAGCGCCTAAGGTAAGTGACACCAACCGCTATGTCAAGAAGCTGACCCTTAACGGCAAGGAATACTCCAAACTCTATCTGACCCACGCCGACCTCATGGAGGGTGGTGTCCTGGAGTTCGAAATGGCCTCCAAACCAAACAAGTCCCGCGGCCTCAAGCCCGCCGACAAACCCTACTCAATGACCGGAAAACAATAGTTGCCATGAACACTATAAAAGGATTGGCCGTCGCGGCCATTGTTTCCATAACATTTTCTGTCTCACAGGCTTCCGGCAGGGTGTACCTCCCGGAAACCGTGGCCGCCCGTGGCCACGTGAACGGGGGGACCGCCAGCGAAGCTGGTGGTGGGACGAGGGCCGTTAGGCCCGAAGGTTTCCGGGAGGTACACCCTGCCGGAAGCGGGAAGCAAAAGAGGTTGATTGAAGATGTGAATGTGTTCGTCGGGACGGACGGGTTCGGGAATGTGTACCCGGGCGCGCAACTGCCCTACGGAGGCATCCAGATCAGCCCGGATTGCGACGACAAGGACTACGACTGCGCTGCCGGCTACAAATATTCCAAGCCATTCGTACAGGGCTTCAGCCTTACGCACCTGAGTGGAACCGGAATCCCGGATCTCGGTGATTTTCTGTTCCTTCCGGGAGTTGGAGATGAGATCAAACCTTCCAAGCTGGACCACGGCAAGGAAAGCGCCCACCCGGGCTATTACGGAATAGCTTTAGACGGAGAAGTCAAAGCGGAGATGACAGCGGCGCTCCGTTCCGGAATATTCAGATTCACCTACCCGGGCAATGATGGCGCTTATGTGATGATTGACCTCGACCACACCCTCAAATGGGATTGCGAGTGGTCCACCGTGAAGCTCCTTGATGAGCACACTATTATCGGCAGCAAGGTGGTGGCCGGCTGGAACCCTGGACGCCATGTCTATTTCGCCGCCCGCTTCTCCGAGCCAATAAAAGACCTCACTATTCTTCAGGAAGGTAAGCCGGTGATTTACAACACGAAGCGTTTCCGTAGTTCGCTGGAAGCCTGGGGAAAGAAACTCCAAGTGGTTGTCCGCTTTGACGGTAACTCCTCACCTTACATTACCCGCAAAGAATTGGAGACGGAAGGCTCCCCGAGCGCGACCAGCCGGTCCCTGAGCGGAGCCGAAGGGCCGTTCGAATTGCAAATCCACGTCGCCGTCTCCGGTGTCGGAACCGACGGAGCGCTCCTGAACCTTAAAGAGCTGGAAGGCAAGGACTTCAATAAGGTGCTGTCCGAAGCTGAAGTCACCTGGGAAGAGGCTCTTGGGGCATATTCATTAGACAGTGAGGACAAGGTGCTTCGAGAGACCTTCTACACCAGTGTCTATCGCACCATGCTCCATCCCTTCCTTTTCCAAGACGCTGACGGCCGATTCCGCGAGCATGATGGGACCATCGGCAAGGCTGAAGGCTTCACAAATGTCACAACATTCTCATTCTGGGACACTTTCAGAGCCTTTGAGCCGCTGATGAACCTCGTCAACAGGCCCCTGCAGGCGGATATCGCCAACTCTATGCTGGCCCACTTCGACAAGAGCGCCGAGAGGATGCTTCCCTACTGGTCGTTCTACGGAGGCGAGACATGGTGCATGATCGGCTACCACTCCTGCTCGATCCTGGCGGACATGATCATGAAGGATGTCCCAGGATTCGACTATGAGAGAGCCTTCCAGGCCATGAAGACCACAGCCACAAACGCTCACTATGACTGCATTCCCGAGTACACTTCTCTCGGTTACATCCCATTTGACCTTGAGAAAGAAAGTGTCTCAAAGACCCTTGAATATGCCTACGACGACTGGTGTATCGCCCAGGTAGCCAAGAAGTTAGGACATGAGGAGGACTATAAATTCTTCCTGAACCGCTCGATGAATTACAAGAACCTCGTTGACCCCGAGACCGGTTACATACGTGGCAAGGACTCAAAGGGCGCTTGGCGCGATCCTTTCGCTCCCATCGCATACCAAGGTCCAGGATCAGTCAACGGCTGGGGAGACATCACCGAAGGATTCACGATGCAGTACACCTGGAGTGTGTTCCACGACTTCGACGGCTATGTCCAATTGGCCGGACGTCAGAGACTTAAGAAATATCTTGACGAGCTCTTCACCATCGAACTTCCCGAAGACATCCCCGGCGCCCACGACATCTGGGGTCGCATCGGAGGCTATTGGCATGGAAACGAACCATGCCACCACGTGACATATTTATACAACTCTTTCGGCGAGCCTTGGAATTGTCAGAAATGGGTTCGCTATGTGGCCAAGAACTACTACGGCAACGAGCCTGGCTCATTGAGCGGGAATGACGACTGCGGCCAGATGAGCGCATGGTATCTCTTCAACTGTTTGGGATTCTACCCCTTCTGCCCTGGAGCCGACTGGTACTACGTGGGTTCCCCATGCGTGCCAGGAATGTCCCTGACCCTATCAAATGGCAAGAAGATAGAGATGACCACGAAAGGTTGGAGCGAGGACGCCGTCTATGTCAAGGCGGCATGGCTCAATGGCAAGCGCCTTGATTCCCCTGTCATTAAATACGATGACATCAAGGACGGAGCCAAGCTTCATTTCGAAATGGCTCGCAAGCCTGTCAAGGGCGCGTTTAAAAAGGGGTGACCTCTCGGTCACCCCTATTTTCTAAACAATTGAAAACCATTAGTTGAGCTGGTTGTCAACGCACTCGGAGTTATCCTGAAGCTCACGCTCAGGCATGGCGAGTGTCATCTTGTTCGCGGGATAGCTGACAATCTTAGGATGGACAGTTGATCCGGAACGATCGACATTGACTCCCCAACGCTTGTTGTTGTAGTACTCGCGACCACCTTCACCCCACATCTCGATTCTCCACTGGAGCTTAACGATCTCGAGGGTGGAACCGGCTGACTTGTAATCGTCAATAGTAAGGGTCTCCCCTTCCTTGGCGCGTGCGGCCAGCAGCTCATTCAGAATATTCTGGGCCTCGCCGTCAGCATTGGTCTGGCAGAGAGCCTCGGCAAGCATCAGGTAGACCTCAGAAAGACGGAACTTGGTGTAGTCGCACTTGGTGGTGGAAGCGGGAGTACCAGCACCAGCGGTACCGTCGTTGTTAAGAGCGTCGGTGGAAGAGAACTTCAAACTGGCGTATGAAGGAATCTTAGCGACCGCGCCATTGGCAGCGAACTTGTAGTCACCAACCTCGAAATCAAGGAAGGCATCCTTACGGACATCCTTGTCACTGATCTTGTTGTAGAGACGGTCATCGATACGAGCGGTAGACTTGCTGGATGAGTAGGTTGTGAACATGCTGGTGAGTCCGAAGAACACAGCGGCCTGGGCATAGAATGAAGAGGTCACAGCATATCCAAGAATAGTCTCAGGGTTGACGTTGATATTCGTGAACGCGTTGGTAGCTGGGCTGACCTCGATATCACTTGTAGGAGTCCAAGCTCCAGTGTTACGTCCACCATAGTTCTCGGGCTTGATGAGACTGTAAGCGCCGCTGGAGATAATAGCCTTACAAGCGGAAACACAAGTCGCATAATCTCCGGTAAGGAGAGAGGCCCTCGCGAGGAGGAAGTTGGCGACACCGAGATCGAAGTCTTCAGCGTTAGCCCTTCCGGCTGTGTATTTTACACCAGCGTTGGTAAGGAGCGAGACAGCCTCCTGGATATCACCCTTGATGAAGTTCCAGGTCTCCTCCGCAGTGGAACGAGCCACCGCAGGCTGCTTGGGATCGTAGACCTTGTAAATAGAGAGGCCAAGTTTGTCCTTTCCACCGAGGAGGTAAGCATCCTGGTACTCTTCCATCATGCACATATAGGAATATGCGCGGATGAGAAGAGCGCGAGCACGACCGTCCTTGAAAAGATTATCCGTCTGGGCGAGTTCCTCGGTCATATAACCGAGAACACTGTTGGCCTGGTTGATGGCGTAAGCGTAAGTCGTCCAGTGGCAGTAGTTTGTATTGGAGTTACCAATACGATAGTCGGTCACGAACTGATACAGGTCACGTCCGGCAAGGTCGTATGACTCGAGGTCATATCCGAGAGCCACGTCATTACCCATGAGGCTGCGACCCCACTCGATGCCAGGATAGCTGTAGTTCATAACGTTAGCGCTACCAGTACTGCAGACATTGTTCCTGTCGTAGTTGTTGAAGTACTGCGCCATAGGATTGACGATAGCCTTGAGGATAGTTTCCTTCTGGGCGGCAGTACCATTTTCAAGCAGCTCTTTGATCTGCTCGTCGTAGATATTGTTCGGAGGTGTGACTTCAAGTCTGTCCGCACAAGAGGCAAGAATGGTTACACCAGCGATAAAGGCGATGCTCTTTATAATCTTTTTCATATCTGTATTCTGTTAAAGATGTTAGATAAAGCCATTCCTTAGAAATCGACGTTGACACCGAAGGTGTAAACACTGAGGTAAGGATAAGAGAATGCGCCGACGTTCATACCACCAGTCATTGACCAACGAGGATCAACACCCTTGTGGCTGTAGATGAGAACAGGGTTGTCGCAAGACGCATAGACGCGCATATTGCTGATCATAGCCTTGTTCACGAGCTTCTTAGGAAGGGTGTAACCGATAGTGATATTCTTGATGCTGAAGTAGCTAGCGCTGAAGAGTGAGAGGTCGGTGTAGTTCCAGCTTCCAAGGGTGGCGCCACTGCGCTGAACCTCAGAACCATAGATGACCATAGGGAATTTGGCTTCCGGATTGTTCTCGGTCCAGGTGTTGTTCCAGAGTTCCTTGGAGACAGACACACCGTCAGAGAGATCCTGGCCGGCCTTGTAGCGGCCTTCTTCGCCAGTTCCATAGTCGACAGAGAAGAACTTACCACCGAGCTGATATGAGAATAGAGCGGTGAAATCAAGGTTCCTGTAACGGATGCTGGTTGTGAAACCACCTACCCACTCAGGAATAGCGTCACCCATCTCATACCTGTTGGCGAGATTGGTGTTGGTGGTGTTGATGACGTCGCCAGCCTTGGCGGAGCCGAAGGTGCCTTTTTCAGCCTCAGCGGCTGTCACGGTGTGCCAGAAGATAGGCATACCAGCATAAGCGTCACCCTTGGTGTAACCGGTGTAAGCCTTGCCGTCATTGCCATAGTATGTGACACCGGTGTTACCGGCTACGCCAGCATACTTGTAAAGATACATATTGAAGTAATCCTTACCGACACCACGGAGATATTCCTGACCTGAAGATGAACCTTCTCCGGAAAGTGACCAACCGTCAGAGTTGGCGGTCCAACCTCCGTTGAGAGCCTCGGAACCGGTTCCCGGAGGAACGCTTGTGATGATGGTATTGTAGTGTGTGCCGTTAGTTGAGAAGATGACATCCCAATCAGCGGTCTTCACAGGCTGGTAAGAAAGCTCAACCTCGATACCACGGCTGCGGATACCAGCGGTGTTCATCTGGAGAGAAGCCTGACCAGCGGCGAGGTAAGAAGCGTTCTGGTTCCAGATAGCGTTGACTGTCTGCTTGTTGAACCAATCCACTGTTCCAGAGACCTTTCCACCGAAGAGAGTGAAGTCGACACCGGCGTCTGTCGTGTGGACATTCTCCCATGTGAGAGCGTCATTGCTCCATCCACCCTTGCTGAGGGTGTATCCGGTAGGATAGGTGGCAATGTTGGAACCGCCCCAACTGGAGGCTCCGTAGCTCCAGGTCTGATAGCCTGAATACATTCCGATACC
>OMQO01000127.1 GCA_900313275.1 uncultured Bacteroidales bacterium | reverse complement strand
ATCCTTGAAGGCATCAATGAGAGTGATCACGTCTTTCTTTTCCATAATTCTCTATATCAACTATTTCTTAAATTCAACTTTAGGTGAGACTGAATTGATGTCCTCGAAACCGAACCTCTCCTCACGCTCCACCAGGATTTTCTTTTTCTTCCCCTCGACGGTTTCCTTCGAAGTGTAACGGAGGTCTATCCCATCCCTGTCAGCCGCGGTCAGGACACCGGTCAGTTTCTTTCCTCCTTTCAGAAGGACCACGACCTGGGACCCTAGGGCCTTGGTGAATTGGCCAGGCACCTTGAAAGGCTGGTCGAGTCCGGCGGAGGAGACAGTCAAGGAATAATCCTCTGCGTCCTTGTCGAAAGCGGCCAGGAAGATGTCGTTGAGGGCGACGCAGTCCTCGAGCGTGACGTCTCCGGTCTCTCTCTCGATCGTCAGAGTCACGTCATTGTCTTTGCTGACAGTGACATCCACGATGAAACAGCCGCGACCCTCGACGGCGGGCCTGATGGTTTGAAGTATCAATTCTTTGTCCATATTCACAAAACAAAAATAGGAGACGCCGAACGTCACCTATCTCTCACAACACCGCAAAGATAAGGATTATTTAGGGAATATGAAAATAAATCGTTTACTTTGCATGAAAAAAGAATCATTATACCAGGTTTGAGATGGAATTCACAGCGAAACAATTGGCCCAGGTGCTTAAAGGAACAGTAGAAGGTGACCCTCAGGTCAAGGTTACTTCATTTGCTAAGATAGAGCATGGAAAAAGTGGCCAGCTTTGCTTTTACGCCAATCCCAAGTATGAGAAATATGTTTACACTTGCAAAGCGAGCATCCTCCTGGTAAACAATGATTTCCAACCCAAGGAGCCGGTTTCTCCGACCCTTATACGTGTAGCGGACGCTTACAAGGCTCTGGCGGATCTTCTCAAATATGCCGCTACCCAGAAGCGCACCGACCGCCGCCACCGCGGTTTCCGCTCATCCTGGTTCCTGACCACCAAGTTCGGCAAGAAGGTCTATCTCGGAAGCCACTCCTATGTCGGCCATCATGCCAAGATCGGCGACTACACCAAGATATTCGAGAATGTTTATGTCGGCGACAATACTGTGATTGGTAAGCACTGCATAATCTACCCTGGTGTCGTGATCTATCCCGGTATGGTGATAGGGGATAATGTCATCATCCACGCCAATGCCGTGATCGGTTCGGACGGATTCGGCAACGCCCCTCTCCCTGACGGGACTTGGGAGAAGATTGAGCACCTAGGCAATGTGATTATCGGGAACAATGTCGAGATCGGAGCGGGTACGACGATAGACAGGTCCGAGATGGAGTCCACCATCATCGGGAACGGTGTCAAGATTGACAACCTCTGCCAGATAGCGCATAATGTCCAGATTGGGGACAATACCGTCATGGCCGCTCAGTGTGGTATCGCCGGATCCACAAAGATCGGCAAGAATTGCATATTGGCCGGGCAGGTAGGCATCGCTGGCCATCTTGAGATAGCGGACAACACCACCTTCGGCGCTCAAGCGGGTGTGATCGGCAGCGTAAAGGAGCCGGGCCAGACTTTGCTTGGTTCTCCTGCCATCAATTTCAAGAATTATATGCGCAGTTACGCTGTCTTCCGCCGTCAGGGGAAGGAGTAAGAATTGTTTATTACCTTTTTACTTCGTATCTTTGCGGACTGCTTTTTGTAGTAAAGCAGTCCGACAATTTGTTTATGACCTTTATCAAACAGAAAACTATCATTGGTGAGCACCAGTTCAGTGGTAAAGGCCTTCACACCGGGCAAGTCGCCAACATTGTGATAAAGCCGGCCCCGGAAGGCACGGGAATAGTGTTTCATCGTGTGGATCTTGGTCCCGCGGCTTTCGTCAGGGCTCTTGCCGAGAATGTTTCTTCCACAGCTCGCAGCACCACAATTTCAGAAGGAGACGCTTCCGTCTCCACCATCGAGCATTTGATGTCAGCCCTCTCCGGGCTTGGCATCGACAACGCCTTGGTTGAGATTGATAATGTGGAAGTTCCTATTCTCGATGGCAGCGCGAGGTTCTATGCCGAGGCTTTTCTCAAGGGTGGTATTGTTGAGCAAAACGCTCCCAAGACCTATGTGACCCTGCCTCATGAGATTGAGGTTAAGGACGAGAGAACCGGGTCATACATCAAAGCTACTCCAGCCGATGTGCCTTCCATCAGCTTGACCGTTGATTTCAACTCAAAGATTCTTGGGGTGCAAAGCGCTGTTTGGGATGCGGGCGTGGACTATGCGAGCCAGATCGCCCCTTGCCGGACATTCGTTTTCTTCCACGAAATCGAGTTCCTTTTCAAGAATAATCTTGTGAAAGGCGGTGATGTCGACAACGCTATCGTGATAGTTGAGCATCCGGTGAGCGACGAGCAAGTCACCACTCTCGCATCGCTCTTCAATGTGCCCAAACTCGCTGTCAATGAGAGCGGCTACCTCAATAACCTCACATTAAGGTTCCCGGACGAATGTGGCCGCCACAAGCTCCTTGACTTGATTGGCGACCTTGCCCTATCTGGTGGCCGTGTTCTTGCCAAGGTGGAGGCTTTCAAGCCTGGACACCATCTCAACACCTTGATGGCCAAGGCCATAAGGGAAGCGGTTTTCGAATAATCAAACTTTAGTATAGTAATGAATAATATCTCTCCTCTCGCATCGGTCAGTCCCAACGCTATTCTCGGGGATAATATCGAAATCGGTCCTTTCGCTTTCATTGACGACGATGTAGAGATTGGCGACGGTTGCAAGATTTTTCCGCACGCCACTGTTTTCCAATATGTCAAGATGGGCGTCAATTGCCAGATCTATCCCGGAGCGGTTGTCGGGGCAGTGCCTCAGGACCTTAAGTTCGAGGGCGAGGTGACCCGTGTGGAGATTGGGGATAATGTCACCATCAGGGAATGCGCCACTGTCAACCGCGGTACCAAAGCCAGCGGAAAGTATGTTACCAAGATTGGAAACGACACATTGATAATGTCTTACTCCCATGTGGCTCATGATTGCGTCATCGGCGACCATTGCATTCTGGTCAGTTATGTCGGCTTGGCAGGAGAGACTGTCGTGGATGACTGGGCAATCATTGGAGGAGGCTCCAAGGCCCATCAGTTCTCGAAGGTCGGCTGCCATGCGATGGTAGGAGGAATGGCGAGAATCAATAAAGATGTCCCTCCTTATGTATTGTGCGCCCATGAGCCCCTCAGCTATGTCGGTGTCAATATCGTAGGTTTGCGTCGCAGAGGATTCTCTTCCGACGTCATAAGGACCATCAAGGACATATACGACACCATTTATTACGCTGGTTATAACATCTCGGACGGATGCGCCAAGGTTGAGGAAGGATTCCCGAAAACTGAGGAGAGGGACATCATCCTTGATTTCATCAGGAACTCCAAGCGAGGAATCATCAGGGCCAGCGACTCTCGCGACAGATCTAGTATTGACTAGTCATATCAGCGAGATATGCTCCTTGGCATAGCCTATTTTCCTCCGGTAAGTTATTTCGCGTTGATAGCTGAAGGAATGGTCATCTCGGACGAGAAGACCGTTCCTTCAACCGTTTATATTGAGGCAAAGGAGACTTACCATAAGCAATCATGGCGGAACCGGTGCCGGATTTATGCTGCCGATGGTCCAGCCTACCTCAATTTCCCGATAGTCCATGAGGGTGGCACTCACCAGATTCCGATAACTGAGATTAAGGTCGATTATTCAACGCCTTGGGTCCTGAAGACAAAGCGTGCCATCGCTTCAGCTTATGAGTCGTCGGCCTATTTTGACCACTATAAAGACGAGCTGTTCGCTATCTTGGATTCCCATCCGGCGACTCTTTTCGAGCTTGACTTGACCATCCTCAAGTTCTTTTTGGCCAAGACGGGAATAGCGGCTGATCTCCGCTTCACCGAAGAATACTACTCGCCTATTACCGCCGCAGGTCGGGAGTCCCACCTGCGAGCATTTACCCGGATAGGGCGCGAAGCGCAGCGAGCAGGTAGGACTCCCGACTGTGGCGGCTATGGTGAGGACTTCAGGGAAGTACTTCATCCTAAGCGCGTTAACACTGTGCTGAAAGACTTGGGACTGGAAAAACCGTACTTCCAGGTCTTCGCCCAGAAGCACGGTTTCATTTCAGATCTTTCTATCATGGACCTTCTTTTCAATGAAGGCCCCGATTCAATCCTTTACCTTAAAACCTCCATCCCAAGGTCGCGGTGACGTCGAACCGGTCTCTCTTGTTGAGGATCATTGGAGAAGCATAGTCGCTGAGATAGTCAGCGTACGGGGAGATGTACTCGTCCGAGAAGGCCGTGTATCTGGCGGCTATGTCAGCGAAGAAGGATCCCTTGGAGTAGTACCCGCAACCGACTGAGAAAGCGTTGATCTTGTCGGTGAGGGTCTGCGAGCCTGTGTATTCAGGAATGGTGGTGAAGTTGTAACCGGCCCTGATAGGGAACTCGGGGATGGGCTTCACCTCGAATCCGACTCTCAGGTTGTGGGACTTGCCCATCGCCCTGGAGATGTCTTGGTTGACACCGTCGAAGGTGTCGCTCCAGTTGCTGTCCCTCTCCTTGAATTTCATTGTGCTGTAGTCAGTGATCTCATAGTCAACACTGATCAGACCCATTCTCATGAAGGTGTAGGCGATTCCGGCGTTGGCCCTGTACGGGGTGACCAGCCTGTAGGCGAAGTTGCCTTCAGGAGAGGTGGCGTCGCCGTCATAAGCTGAGTTCTGATAGTGGACATCGACTGAGTTGCGCCAAATCTCATCGATGAACAAGGTCGTCGGGGTCTGGATGGCCGCGCCAATCCTCAGTCCATCAACAGGGAGGGCGATGAAACCTATTTTACCGTACACTCCGGCTCCTGTCGCTGAATATGAGTAACGGTTGCGGAATTCGGTGAAATATGTCGTGGCATCAGAGTAGTCGATGCGGAAATCTGAAGGATCCACAGCTGCCTCTTTGATGTACTCATCGTAGCTGTAGGACAGGGTGGTGAGCCCCAGGTTGGCTCCGATGAAGAAGCGGTTGCTGATGTTGAATCCCAGATTCATGATAGCGTCCGACTTGTTGCCGGTGACCTTTCGGCCATAAGCCTGGTTGAGGGGACCTCCAAGGAATATGTCATAGATGTGATTGCCATATTGATCCATCTCACCGGTCGGGCTGAAGCTCTCAGTGGCTCCGATGTACCTCCAATAATAATCAGGATCATTAGAATCACCGAAGTTGGAGATCGCTCCCGCCTGAGCGCTGGTGATGACGTTCCAAGGAGCGTACATGCCGCGGTCATCAGGGTTGTTGTAAGGATGATCCCATTCGTCGATCGACTCGCCCTTGGCGTTGAGGTAGCCGTTGAGGAAATCGATGTCGTAGTTCTCGGCATCGACCGCCATCAGACTCTGGAAACTGGTCTTGTCGTTCTGGCCTCCTGTCATCATCTGGCCGGTGTAGTTGGCCACACTGTTGAAGATGAATCCGTAGGTCACTCCGACAAGTCCGCTTCTCCTGCCAGTGTTGAAGTTGATAGTCGCTCCGACATTGGGCATCGTGAAGCGTGTGAGCTTCCTGTTGACCTCTCCGGTGAAAGTGTCAGAACCGTTCACAGGATAAGGACTCCAAGACGCGTTCATCGAGCTGAGTGTGATATTCGGGGTGATCGTGAATTGCGAATAGTTGAACACCGCTGAACCGGCAGGGTTGATGCCGACCGCTCCGAGGTCTCCGCCAACAGCTGTCATGGCGTTACCCATTCCTATGGAACGGGCGGTGCCGTAGTAGTTGTTCTGGCTGAAAGTCAGCGCGTCGTACATTGTCTGTGCCCCAGCGGAAACCGCTGCCAGCAAAAGTGTTATCGCTAAAACAGTCTTTTTCATCTCAGTTGTATTTAAATAGTTTAAATCAAGGAGTTTGGATTACCTTCTGCCACCTCCGCCGCTTCTGCTACCGCCACCAGAGCTTCCGCCGCTGTAACCGCCGCCAGAGCTTCCGCCGCTATATCCGCCACCTGAGCTTCTGGAACTGCTGCCGGAGGAATAACTTCCTGAGGACGAGCTCCTGGAATAGCTTCCTGAGCTGCTGCTGGATGAGCGGGTTGTTGAGGAAGACCTGTAGCTTCCGCTTGAGGAGCCACTGGAGCGGCTCACGCTTGAAGAAGAAGTCGAAGGCCTGCTATAGGTTGTCGATCCAGAAGAAGGACGGCTGTAGGAAGTTCCGGAAGATCTTGAGGAACCGGTGGTTCCGTAAGAGGTGGAAGTGCTT
>OMQO01000023.1:9062-25132 GCA_900313275.1 uncultured Bacteroidales bacterium | reverse complement strand
TAGACGACGTCCTCGATCAAAATACTGATCCTGCTGTTGTCATTGTAGCTCCTGTAATTCTTCTCCCTGTAGTAGCCCGGAAAAAGAATGTTGAGCAGCTTATTCACAATGTCCGTCACGGCGTCGCTGTCCGGCTGGCTGAAGACGTCCAACTTGTCTATGTCTCTTCCGTTCTTGTAATCCTCCAGTATATTCTCTGTGATCTTCCGGATCCTCTCGTTAATCATCCTCTCGTTGGCCATCCGCTGTCCACTCCTTTCGAGCGCTGACCGGACTGTTTTTCTTCCCTTCGTCCGGCTTCTTATTGATAGTAGCATCTACATCACACATTATACATGGAAAAAACGCACCTGTGTATGGTCCGATAACTTGTGATGGATTTGGCAATTGCTTTTAAAATTGCTTTTAAGAACAAACTAACGTTTCTCGTCAATCTGTGTTACTATGATAACAGGAAATGTCTTTCCTTATAAGGAGGAGCTATGAAAAATTGCAGATCTCATAAATTTTATTCCCTAATGTGCAAGGCTTTCATCGTGCCTGCCCTCGTTTGCTCTTTTGCCGCCCCTGCAGTCATCCCCGCATCGGCCGCCGACACAAAGGAAACCGGCGCTGCGGACAACGCTTCCGGCACCGCTGCCGCAGATTCCGCTTCGGACGCTTCCGCAGCCGCCTCTGCAGCGGTCCCCGAGCTCATTCTCTCCAAATGCTATCTGCTCGAGTCAGACAATTACGAAAATATAGCGGACGGTTACTACCAGGCCGTCCTTCTCACCGAAGAATCCGCGAAGAAATTTCCGGCCCTGAGCAGCGGCCTCGACGCGGTCAACACAAGGATCACGGCGTCCTGCAAGGAGACTTTCAAGGAACTCTCGGAAGGGTCCAAGGAATTCAACGCCTCCAACAAAAAGGACGGAGCGCCGGTCCCCGCGACGCTCGAATACAGCATCATCCCCACTCGCATGGATGACAAGGTCGTCAGCTTCATGGAATCAAAGGGTTACTACCTGGAAACAGAGGAAGGGGAGATGATGACTTTCAGGCTCAGCTCAAAAGTTGGAGCGTTTCTCAAGATGAATGAGGACAGGGTCACTTTCGTCAAGGAGCCTGGAGGTTTTGTGGTTGAGGGGCTTAGAAAAGTGACTATCCGGCTGGTCAGCGGCCTGGAGTACAAGTTCAGGGACGAAGGAAACGATAGCTACTCTAAATAACAACATCTATTATGAAACGAGAAGATGATTTCAAGACCGTTATCACCTTGAATGACGCTATCAGCGCGCAAATGGTGGCCGGCATGCTCATCGAGAACGGGATTCGGGCAGCAGTGTTCGGAGCGGACTCGACAGCGATGCTCAACGGTGTCGGGAACATCGATGTGAAAGTCAACGCAAGCGACTATGAGGCCGCCATGGAGTTGATTAATACACCGACGGAAGTTCCTGAAGATGAGGACCTTGAGGAGAGCGAAGAAGGCGAGGCTTAGCCGAGGATAACCTTCGCTGCCGCTTCAAGAGCCTTGTAAAACTCTTCACCGTAAAGACTTATCAGAGGTTCGCGGAGGAATTCGTACACGCGGGTTCCTTCGCGTTTGCCTTTTCTGTAGGCATCCTTGCAAAGATGCCAGCGATGAAGGTTCAGGGCCTGTCCCCCATTGCTCAGTTTGGTTACCCGGATAGGATACAGCCAGCATGAGCGAGGCTTGCGGAAAGAGCAGGTACCTTGGAAGAAACACTTCTCGATGGAGCAAAAACAGTTGCCATTCTCATCGAAAGTCGTGAAAGCGCACTCCCCTGTCCCATCCACAACCGGAGTCACGATGTCACCATCACGATCGATTATAAAGAACCCATCCTTATCAACCTGGGCAATGCCTTGAGGGCGCATAAGGGCCGAATACACAGGATATTCCCTCTCAAGATCATCAAGTTCTTCCTCCTCAAGAGGGGCTCCGCTGTCACCTATCACGCAGCATATTCCTTTACAAAGAGGATAGTCGCACGAGAAGAACTCTGTCACCACCTCTTCCGAGACCAGGATGTCCCCGATCTGGACTATTGTCCCGAAATTATTCGTTTGGCTTGACGACATATTCCACTCTCATTCCTCCGGCCAGGGCGGAGAAAACCTCCTTGATTTTATCTGCCGAGATTCCGTTGATTTTCTCATTATAGCTCGTGAGGACATCCTTCCCGGAAGAATATCTCATCAAGATGGCATCCGCATAGTTGGCCGGATCGGCCAGAGAGATTGAATAATCATTCGCCAACAAGGCCTTGCAGGAAGCCAACTCTGGCCCTGAGATGGGTCCGGACAAAACTTCGTCAATGGTCTTCCTGGCTGCGATGAGCACTTTTTCCGGTTCAGTACCAACCTCAACTCCTTCAGGCAAACCACTTTCCGGGACGGGTGTCAAAGTCAGTCTTACGTCAGCCACCTCGCGAGGGAAAGTGAAGAACCTATTGTCCATCCGGACATGGTAACCCAGCTGGGCCATCTCTCCGGACAGTCTCCTGGCCAAGGACAGACAAGCAGCCTTAAAGGCCATGCTATTCTCTGTCGAGAAAGGATAAGCTCCTGCTATTCCGATACTTACACTGGGGGTATCGCCATTTCCAGTGAACGTCGTGGTTCCAGATCTCAAATTCAAGGAAGCGACCGACCGGGGTGTGACTGACTTGCTGATACGGAATCCTCCAATAGTCTTGGCGAGGTATTTCTGGACAGTTTCGACCGGAAGATCTCCAACAAATACGATGACCCCGTCGGAACACCTCAAGAACTCCTTGGAGAAATAAGCTTCCGCATCGGAAAGAGTGGTAGGAGCCAGGCCGGCGGGAGCCTTGACTTCAGTGTAGTTATTCTCCGGATACATCAGACTGTCAAGAGGCGAACAGTCCATCATCGAAATCTCCATCTTGCGATACGCCTCAAATCCACTCAGATCCATCTTGCGCTCATTAGCCACGGAGAGGAGTGCTTTCACAACCAGGGCATAGTGGTTTGAAGGGGCGGAACCACAAATCCTCATATCAGAGGCGGACACCTTAGTCTGGAAGTCTATTCCATTGGCTCTCAGTACCTTCTCAAAAGAACCAGGAGAAAGACCGGCTATCCTGTGAAGCCCCATCATGTCAGAGAAGAAGGCCCCTTCACCCCAAGGCAGATCACGTACAGTGGAAAAACCGCCTTTGATCATCATCGAATAACAGAACTTCCCACCAGTGGCCATCTTCTTGTAAATCACCCTCATACCATTGGCGAAAGTCCACATGTCACCTCCTGACATGGGTTCAGCCGCGATGTTCTTAAGCTTTGTCTTGCCCTTATCCGCACCGAATGTCGAAGTGTCCCTGGCTGACACGGTCCAGTAATATGTCGGCTTATCAAGCATGGCGACAACGTTCCAAGTGGACTTAAACACCATCTGGTAGGTCCATTCGTCATATTCATCGGAACTTCCGGTCCAACGGACGGTGGCATCGTCGGTGTCACCTAGAAGAGCTGATGTGTAGTTGTTGAACAAGGCCGCCTCAGATTCAACGGACATATTCTTGGATGTGAAGTACTTAACCTTTGTCGGAGAGGTGGTCAAGTCGCCCCCGAACAAATAGTTGGAGACACACTGGAGAACCATCTCCTCATTGGTCGGAGATTTGGCCAAAGACTTCAGCACCCTCTCACGATAAGACCTGTACTCATCTTTGCCAATCGGTTTCGTGCCCAGTTCCGCAAGGGTTGACGACAAGGCCATAGTGGCCGGAATCAACTGATCCTCAGCCATTTCCACCTTGACAATTAAGTGCTCGTCCCCCGAGGATTCCCCGCTTCCGATGTTTCTTACGGAGATGAATCGGACAGGAATATCCCTCGATACAAGGCTTTCCTTAAGACGATACTTCACCAAATCGGCAAGCTCTAGAGAAAAAAGCTTGGAGATGAATGGCTGGATCGTGTTCATCTGGTCGGCCGGAGTCCTGGGAGAGCGGAAGTCAACCTCGACCGAAGCGATCGGAGAAGGGACAAACGAATAGCCCGTCTCTTCAGCGGGAGTCCATGAATATGCCTTTGGCTGATAAGAAGTTGTCCTGGATGGAACCATCAAAGAGAACACCTTCATTTTCTCGATGATGGCCGCGGGGTTGATGTCGCCTGAAATCACCACCGCATGTGGACAAGGTTTTGCGGCGATTATGTCAAAGAGCATCAGCAAAGTAGTGTCCGAAGCGGCGACATCGAACATAGGGACATCATCGAAACGGAAAAGTGTGGCATCCTCGACAAATGAGATGTATCCGTCAGGACGACAGCCTATTCCCTTGCGTGACAAGAACTTATAAGGAACCGTCTTATTGAAATGGGGCAAGGAGGAAAGCTCTGAACGGGCCGCGAGAGAGTCTGTCATACCCTTTCTCACAAGGGCGAAATCAGCCACCCCTTTCATCGTGGAATTCGTCACCAGATAGAAAGAGATTCCGTTGGACAAGGCTCCTGTGGTGATTGTACCATCCTTCTGAAGGGCAGGCAAATTCTGCGCTGGCATGCTTATTGAAAAGCCAAGCAGGACAGAACATAGGACATATGTGAGAAAACGCCGCATGGGAAGCACCTCCTTTTGCAAAATTAAACAATAAAGTGCGATTGACGCAATTTTTTTATTACATTTGTCCCCGTTCGCCTTAAGACAAAGTTGAACTTAAATACATTAAAAGATGAAAAAGATTATTCTCGTACTCGCTTCCATGGTCATGGCCGCCGGAATCGCTTCCGCACAGGACATGGCCCAGGCTACTGAACTCTACAACAATGGAGCCACAGCGATCACTTTGAAGAACTGGACCGAGGCCCTGGACTGCTTCCAGAAGGCACTCGCTATGGGAACGGAGATCGGCGAGGAGGCCGACGAACTGGTGGCGAACTGCAAGACCGCCATTCCTGGCGTCGCCCTTGAAATCGCAAAAGACCTGATCAAAGAGAACAAATTCGATGACGCTCTCGCAAAGACCGAAGAGGTAGCGAAGATCGCCGAGGAATATGGCAACGAGGAAGTAGCCCTTCAGGCTACCAAGTTGCAGCCTGACATCCTTATCAGGAAAGGCAATTTCGCCGAGGAGGGTGCTGACAAAGATTATGCGACAGCCGCTGACTGCTATGCCAAGGCTTATGCGATTGACACCACCGCCGGCAAGACCGCTCTGCGTCTTGGTGCCGCTTTGAAGAAACTCGGCAAGAATGACGAGGCTATCAAGGCTTTCCAGCACGCTGGTTGGAATGGTGAGGAAGAGGTTGCCAACAAGCAGATTGCCACCATCTACCTGCAGGATGCCCAGGTCGCTTACAAGGCCAAGAAGTTCGCGGACGCCATCAAGGCTGCCGAGAAGGCCAACGCTATCGCTGAGAACCCTAACGCTTATCTGATCGCTGGTCAGTCCGCCCAGGGTCTCAAGAAGAACGCCGATGCGATCAAGAACTTCGAGAAGTACCTCGAGCTCAAGCCGACCGCTTCCAACGCTAACGGAATCGCTTTCACTGTTGCCGCTCTCTATCAGCAGTCTGGCAACAAGGGCAAAGCTCTTGAGTACTACAAGAAAGTCGAGAACGACGCCAAGTTCGGAGCTCAGGCCAAGCAGCAGATCACAGCTCTTGGCGGCAAGTAATGACTGATCTTGAACTTCTCGCACCGGCGAGAAACGCTGACATCGGCATCGCGGCCATCGACTGCGGTGCCGATGCTGTTTATATCGCCGGACCGGAGTTCGGGGCAAGGCAGGATGCTGGCAACTCAATGGAGGATGTCAGGCGTCTTTGTGAATATGCCCACAAGTTCGGGGTCAAGATATTCTTGACTCTCAACACAATCCTTTATGATTCGGAACTGACTGAAGCTGAGCGGCTTCTCAATGAGGCGGCAGAGGCCGGAGTGGACGCTATCATCGCCCAGGATCTGGCGGTGTTCGAGATTCTTCGCTCTTTCAAGACGGCCCTTCGACCGGTTGGTGAGCCTGTCGAACCACGAGGACCGGTTGCTGAGCTTGTCGAAGCACACGCATCAACCCAGTGCGCCATTCGCACCCCCGAGCAGGCCCGATTCTATGAGAGCCTCGGCGCTTCAAGAATAGTACTTGAGCGCCAACTCTCACTCGAACAAGTCAAAGCCATTCGGGAAGCCGTGGGCTGCGAGATCGAGTTCTTCGTCCACGGTGCGCTTTGCGTCTGTTATAGCGGGCAATGCTATATGTCGGAGGCTGTCGCCGGCAGAAGCGCCAACCGAGGTGCTTGCGTCCAGGCCTGCAGGTCGCTTTATGATCTCGAGGACAGCTCCGGAAGGACTCTTATTAAAGATAAGGCTCTGCTGTCGCTAAAGGATTATAACCTGATCAGGCGGCTTTCAGACCTAGCCGAGGCAGGGGTCTGCTCCTTTAAGATCGAGGGGCGACTCAAGAATATATCTTATGTAAGGAACACCGTACGGGCTTATTCCCAGGCTCTTGACAAACTCGTGGCGGCACATCCGGACAAGTACCGCAGGGCTTCTTTTGGCAGGGTCGAGGGTGGTTTCATCCCCGACCTCGGAAAGACTTTCAACCGTGGCTACACCGAGCTGTTTCTGGACGGCAAGCGGGGCCTATGGTCCTCTATGGACGCTCCAAAATCCGTCGGCGAAGAGATCGGAACAGTCATCAGTATTAGGGCCGGACGGCCGGGCTCGAGCAGCAGTCCGGCGCCATACTCGGAGCTTGTTATAAAGTTGGACAATCCGGCGACAGTACTGCGCAATGGGGACGGTTTCACCTTCAGTGCGAAGGATGGTGGCGAGATCAGGGGATTCCGGGGTGACGTCTGCGAAGGATCGAGAATAATCTGCCGTGACGTTCAGGGGCTTTATATCGGAGCCCGGCTGCGTCGCAACCTTAGCGCCGCATTCGAGAAAGAACTCGAAGCCAACCTCCCAACACGGAAAATTCCAGTCTCAGTTGAACTCTCCATCCTATCTGGAGAGGCCGGAGAGGCCGCCGGGCTTAGGCCGTACTCAGCCGCAGCAAGCCCTGAGCGCAGCCGAAGGGCGAAGCGAGAATGGACGCGGCCGGGCCCTGACGACTCTCCGGCTTACCGATTGAAAGTTGCGGCAAAAAGTCAAGACGGACGAATAGTACTCATTGATATCGAAGCAGGAAAAGAAGCCGCGACAAACAAGGAGAGGATGGAGGCGATGTTTTCCGCGCAGATAGGAAAAGACACAGGAATATATTCATTTTCACTTGCTTCCCTCGATATCCGAACCTCCGATGGCACCCTGCCCTTCATGTCCGCATCAGCCATCAATGGCATCCGCAGGGAGATCGCCCAGAGGCTGGACGGTATGGAATGCGGGTATCAGCCGGTTGGTGAGAATGTCGAAGCACCGGCCATTGGAAAATGCTCAGGGATTGATCCAATTACCTATAAATCAAATATTTCCAATAGCGTCGCCCGTAAAGTCCTCCGGCAGCTCGGAGCGAAAGAGATCGAGGATGCCTTCGAGCTGACGCATAAGGCTGGCGCGGAGCTGATGCGGACCAAGTACTGCATCCGTCATGAGTTGGGGATGTGTTTGAAAAAACGGCCGGCTCAGGGACCGGGTGACCTTTATCTTGTCAACAACGGCAGACGCTACCGTCTGGACTTCCACTGCGCCAAATGTGAGATGACCGTTTCTTTTGCGGAAAAAGTTAACACATAAATATTTAAGAAAATGAAAAAGGCTTTATTGGCAATCGCGGCCGTGGCTTTAGTCGCCACCGCCTGCGGACAGAACAAGAAAAACAAGACAACTGAAACCGAAGCACAAAGCAAGATTCTTGTGGCTTATTTCTCAGCTACCGGCACGACCGAAGCTGTAGCCAAGCAACTCGCCGAGGTCACTGAAGGGACTCTATATGAGATCAAACCCGAGGTACGCTACACTGAGGCTGACCTCGACTGGAGAAATGCTGATTCACGCAGCTCCGTTGAGATGAAAGACACGACCTCGCGTCCCTCTATCGTCAAGGATCTGAATGACTTGGACCAATATGAGACCGTCTATATCGGATTCCCTGTCTGGTGGTACACCGCCCCTACAATCATCAACACCTTCCTCGATTCCTACGATCTTTCCGGCAAGACGGTGATCTTCTTCGCCACCTCCGGAGGTAGTGACCTCGAAAAAGCCAACGCCCAGTTCAAGAAGCAGTATCCTTCCCTTAACTGGAAAGAAGGCAAAACCCTCAACGGCGCCACCAAAGAAGACATCGCCGCCTGGGTCAAGACCCTGTAACAAAGGACCTTAGTCCTTTAATCGCGTCTTGGACAATTAGTGTGGTCATTTCGACCTGCCCAAATGAAATAATCAGAAGAAACTATCATTCCCAAAAAATTACTTATCTTTGTGTCCGTCAGAGAAATGGCCGCTAGCCATCCCTGACGGACATATTTGATGAAAGTGTTTTCGCTTTTATCCTTGAAGAGAAATCTGGCAGTTTCGACAAACACAGGGATAAGCAAATCATTCATCACCTTGTATGGATTATCGCGCCCATTCGCAGCGCATGACCATACAGGTGTGGAGTGTTGTTTATTTGTGTTTGGGCTTGCCAGAGCCTCTCTTCAGATAAACGGAATGCTCCACACTTTCTTTTTTGTATTAATCCCTCATCCGGAGCAATGAGAATGATAATTAATTATTAAACACAAATGTTAATGAGACGACTTGTTTTCCGGACAATTATTGTTGGATTGATGGCATTTATGTTGTCATTAGATGTTGTTTTAGCTCAGTCGAACACCAGATCCTCTGGAAGCAACAATAACACCACTACTATCGACGTACTTCAACTGCTAAAGAATGCGGCTGAAAAATCAGAAGCAAGGAAGAAACAATCTGATGAGAAAAAGAACACCGGCAAGAACTCTAAAAAGGACAGGTCTTCAAGCTCATCAATGAATGAAGCTCGTGACGCTTTCCTCAACGATCGCGAAAAACGAAACACAACAACCTCGACAAAAAAAACAGACAATACAAATCCTACCATTTCTTCCGCAAAGGCTACAACCGCACAAACAAATAATCAGAAGGCGGCGGATGACATTACACTGGTAGTTGATGGTGAAGGAAAGGATAAGACTGATGCCACAAAGAACGCTCTTCGGAGTGCCATAGAACAAAGCTATGGGACATTCGTATCAGCCAATACTGTAATACTGAACGATGAGTTGGTCAAAGACGAAATTGCTACCGTGTCGTCAGGTAATATTAAGTCATACAAGGAGTTATCCTCCACGACGCTCCAGAATGGGAACAGTTCAGTCACTCTCTCGGCAACCGTCTCAATCGGGAAACTGATTTCGTACGCACAATCGAAAGGAGCCTCTGCCGAATTCGCCGGACAAGCATTCATGATGAACATGAAAATGAGAGAATTAAATAAGCGAAACGAGGCTGTGGCTCTTATGCATATTCTTCAACGTCTTTCTTCGACATATGAAACCCTATTTGATTACTCTATTAAGGTAGGAGAGGCTTCCGAGAGTGGCCCCTCGTGGTTGTACAATAATATTTCTCCCGAACAACATTATTTTATCCCTTTAACGATAACCGTATCTCCTAATGACAACTATCGCTCATTCATGAATTATGTTGTTTCAACATTAAGAGAACTCTCCTTGACGGAAGAAGAAACACGCCAATATAAGCAAAATGGGACTCGCTATCAAAGTGTGAGATGGCTTATTCGGGGCAGCAATGTAGTGTCTGGTGTGTCTGAAGGAGTATATCTGCGTAACGACATTGTTATAGATTACTTTTTACAAGGTATGAAAGCTATCTTATCACAAGCAGAGATGAATTATTTAATTAGTATTAGAGGTTTAGGGGGCAAGTATGCACCGGGGTTTTATACGTATACTAACAATGGCTATGAATTGTTTAGACGCGAATTCGTATATAACTATTATGATTCCTATAATCCTTTTACTGCTTTCAATTTGAGCACTGAATATCTACCTTATAGTATAAATTATGAAGGTAAAACATATTATTATTGTTTATTATGTAGTAAGGAAACAGAAACACCTATTGACAAAATTGAAGGATTCGACATAATTCCAAGACCGCGAAAACTTGGCACTACAATTCCTGGTTTCTATGATCATGAATTTATATATTCCGGGAAACTACACAAAAAGGCAAAGTATAACTCAGAAACTAAAACTTGGGGGAAGTGGGTTGATATTGATGGTGCTTTCTCGCTATGCACTTTTCGATGGGCTAGTGAGAGGAGTGATATCGGTAAAAAAGGGAGATATAGTGATTATATAGGTTTTCTATATATACAATCTTCAGATAAGGACTATTATTATGTTATAGATTCGTATGACTGCGACGATAGTTTTAAGAATCTTAAAGGTATTATAGTCAGAACTCATAAACGTTCTGGAGACACTTTGGTTGACGATTTTAAATACATTCGTATTACAAAACAACAATCTGGTGATAAAATTCTTTTAATAAATCCCATTGATTATAATTCTCTTGAATATGTCCAGGACGAAGCTTTTTTAATGCTTTGATATTTAATATATGCTAATATCAATGTAACAGATCACTATATGCTTGGAATGGAAAAAACTCATATAGAAGATTTTAAAAAGTATCTTGAAGGCATACTGAAAATGAAAGGTGGCCTTCATTTAAAAGAGGAGTATCTCGTAGGAGATTTCAGGGCGGACTTCGTTATTATTGACTCGGACGAAATCCCGAGGATAGTATTAGAGGTGAAAGAGCACTATTCGCCGATTACACGTGGCGATATAAGAACGTGGAAGGCTGAGTGTATTATTAATGGATCAAACCGGAAGATCCCGGTATTATTCGCCTACAAAGACCATGAAACCTGGCATTTTCGAGACGATAAAGACGAACCTGTCGACATACGTGATCGTGTTCTGTCTCTTGCCGTTGACGCAACTAGTACAATCTCTCGATGGCCATTCTACTCAATTGGAACAGTATTTAGTCTCATATGCATTCCTGAGATAATACCCCTTTTCAAAAAGTGCATTACCACTCACCTGACGATGGAAACCGTAATTCTACTATGTGTCGCTGGTTTTTGTTTCTTGCTACCGACAATATTCCCTTATATTAAGGAAGTTCATTGGAATGGAGTAATCCTGGTTTTTACACAACGTGATAACTAAATTATAATTCAATATGATCACACAGATTAGAATACTTGATAGATTGATCCTATCATCAATCTTTGGGTTTATTATAGCCATAACCGCAAGTGCACAGGAGAAAAAACCAACCCTGATGATTCTGCCTAGCGATAACTGGTGCGAGGCAAGATATTTTATGACGACCTATGATAATCAGGGAATGAAGGTTAAGACACCCAATTACCAACAGGCATTTGTTGAAGATTCTGAACTTCCGCTTGTTATCAGCAAGGTCGGTGGTATTCTCACATCGTTAGGGTATTCCGTGAAAGATGCCGAGATGGAGACCAAGGCTGTCTACGCCAGAATGGCGGAGGACAACCTGACTATGAGCAAAACTTCCGGCGCAACCATTTCCGAGAGTCCTTTGGATATGATTAAACGTCGAGCTAAAATGGACATTGTAATCCAAATCTGGTGGAAGATAAACAAAGAGGCCACAGGGAAATCTGTTTCATTCATCCTAGAGGCCTTCGACTCTTATACCAGCAAGAGGATAGCCACATCATCGGGAACGGGGAGTGCCTCTTCGGAAATAGCTCCTGTTATGCTTGAACAGGCCGTGAAAGATAATATTCGAGAATTTGATCTCCAAATGACCAAGTATTATCAAGAAATGGAAGCGAAGGGACGGGAAATCGTTCTAAACGTGAGAGTTTGGGATAACTGGGAGAATGATCTTGAGACCGAATTCGGAGGTGATGAGTTACTCGATTGTATTCAGGATTGGTTGGCAGATAACACCGTAAACGGGAACTTTAACCTTTCCGATGCAACAGAGAATTTCGCCCAATTCGAACAAGTGCGTATTCCATTATACGATGCCAAAGGTCGTGCAATGGATGCAAGATCGTTTGTGAATGAACTCAGAAAGTACCTTTCCGCAGAGCCATTCAATATTACTTCAAAGGTAATGCTTAGAGGTCTTGGAGAAGCGAATCTAATACTCGGAGAAAAATAATATGAAAAAAGTTTTATTGAGTCTGTTATTGATAACTCTGGCTCTATCATCTTATAGCCAAGATCAAGAGACAGCTTCGTTATCCATACGGGTTCAACAACCCGAAAGAGACTATTTGACAGCGCCCTCCTGCCGTCTCTTGCAGACTAAAATGACTCAGATTTTAAATCAAAACGGAATCGTAAATGATATCCCTTCCAATAGGTTTGTAATGACGGCGAAGGCCAATGTGCTTAATAAGGATGTAATTGCAGGTTCCCCCTCTCGAATCTCCGAGCAAATCGAGATGACTTTCATAATCGGTGATGTCCTGGACAACATCAAGTATGGTTCATATGCCCTGACTCTGACTGGCGTCGGTTTAAATGAACAACAGGCTATTCAGATGGCTATTAAGTCAGTTAAAAATAATGACGCAGGCATGCTTGCTTTTATTGAAAAGTCTAAAGCAAGAATAGTTCAGTATTATCGGGATAATGAGACAAAAATACTTAACCAAGCAGACGTGATGGTTCAAAACGGAAACTATAATGAAGCCATTTATATGCTATCGATAGTTCCTGACGCATCCGCTGATTGTTATAGGCATTGCCAAGATAAAATGCGGCAATTAATGGTGGAAAAGATCAATTATGACGGAGAGACTCTCCTATCTCAGGCGAAAGCGGCTTGGGCAAAGAATCCAAACGCTCAAGGAGCAAAGGAGGTTTATCCTATTATCTCCGCCATAGACTCTAGAGCATCCTGTTATAAAGAGGTCTCTTCTTTTCTTAAGCAAGTCACGTCGAAACTTGTTGCAGATGAAAAGCGGGAATGGGAATTCAAGGTCAAACAATATGAAGACGAGAAGGAAAAAGAGAGAAGAGAGTTTGAGGCACGCCAAGCTAGAGATGCACGTGATGCCGCAATAAGACAACAAGAAATAGCTGCTGCTCGCGAGGTTGCTATCGAATATGCAAGAAATCTGCCGGATACAGTTATTTATGAAACAAACAACACTATATTGTTATGGTAAAGACTATTACTTATCTATTCTCGCTTTTGTGCCTTATGGCATTAACTCTTTTATCCAATAATGCTTCCGCTCAAAGTTTTAATTCCGAAAACAAAGAATTAGCGTCGTTCCTAACAAGAATGTATAATAATGAGCCCTTTGAAGGTGTCCGTGTCGTAACTGACTATGACAATACCTATCTTTTATCGGTTATCACATTAGACGCTTCCAAATATCCGAATCAAAGTGTGTTAAATCGGGTCGCCGGAGTGAAAGCCATGTCCGAGGCAAGCAGATATTTCAATGGATCTAACATTACCTCCGATATGATAATCTCAACAACAGAAAAATCAAACGGAGAAAATGACATTACTATCATTGAGAACATTCGAGAGAATTCAAATGGATATGTCAAACAGCTTCAACAGCTCTCAAATTTTCAAGATGGTAATGGTCGTCAAGTTTTCCTTTATTATAAAAAACTAGAGATAGATGTTAGTGCCGATTAAATTTCGTGCGAAGTCTTTCTGACATTATTAGAATTAAACATTATTTGAAAACGCTCCGGTTGATCTTTGTAATGCGAGACCACCGGAGCGAAACACATCTGCCAGAAGTTATTCAGTGCCCGTTACTTGGAAATCAATCTTGGAATAAATGGCTCCCAGATTCCTGATGGCTTCCTGGATTTCAAGCACTCTTTTAGGAGAAGGTTTCTTGAAACCATTGACATAGTCACGAATAAGGGTCGGATTGATTCCGGCTAACTTGCCGAAGCCAGAAATGTTGATCTCACTATGACTCATAAAGAAAGCTTGAAGAGGAGTGGGAATGGCATCTTCGTATTCGAAACTTTCGAAACTGACATCGACTCCGAGCTCCGGCCAATGGATACCTTCAAAGCCAAATCTATAAACATTTCGTTGGTCTTCAGAAGCCTCCGCAAGCTCTGGATACCAAGCCAGCGACTGCTTCAACTCTCTACCCTCCGAATCTTCCCCATATAGGAACTTCTTGTCAAACCAGATTCTTCTGATCCTCATATTATTTGTTATTAAAGTAATTCCTCCAACGGTGAACCAAATAATCTGAAAACTTCAGGCATACAAAAATAGGTGTTAAAATTGACACTAACAAAAATTATTAATTGAAAATAAAGGTGACGGAGACGTCGCCGAAGCGGTTGGGGATGTTGCTGTTCTTCTCGAGATAGTTAGCGGACAGTTTGCCTCTCCAGACTATGTCATCGTTACGGCGGTAGGGTATTTCCACATCAAACCCATAGGTCTTGGATTTAATGGTGACTTTACCGCTTGACTTCCAGGTGGTTACCTTTCCACCGTCATCTTCGTTGATAAGGAATGCGCATTCCGTGAGTTGTCCTGACCATTCTGAGACGATAACCGTGTTATACCTTAATACACTTCCGATCTGTCCCCTCTTCACCTTAATCATCAAGTCGGTCACTTCCGGGGTGTACTTGGAAAGATCCGAAACAATGTCAGCGGTGAAGGCCTTAAGAGAACCTAATTTGATGAAGAACTCGCTTCCGCCCGCCAGCCAGGAATCATATTGCCTGTGAACCTTGAACTCTTTGAGTCTCAGCGTTTTGAAATCAGAAGTAGTCCTAGTCACGACAGGCTCAGGACGGAGTTTCGCCGCCATCTGAGGAGTCATAGCCCCAGCATCCTCATTCCAACCTACAACCCAGACAGGATGGGACATAGCGAAGTGTTCATCAACCATAATCTCCTTGATAATCGTTTGTCCATTAGGCAAAGCTTCCCTCATGAAGCCCACATTTGATTCAAGGTTCAGTTCTGGGCGGAAGGTAATCACAGGCATGGCCTTTCCATCCCATTTTTCGGAATATGGCCAATAGATTTGGAGGTCAGAGGTGGAAAGATCACCAATAAGACCGGAGGACCTCGTGGCGACAGACTCGCCAAGATGCATGGAAACCATGTCACGGAGAGGCTCGGAATACTCTACGGCCGACCTGGTCCCAAGACGCTCATCCCCTAACCCACTTCCTGGGTAAGCAAACATGTCTCTGAAAGTGTATTCCTCATCGTAACCATTGGCAGATGAAGCGTTTACACCATCCCAGACCTCCTTGACCTGGTCAATTGAAAGAGGAATCTCGGAGAGCATTCGAGCGACAGAACGAGGCGTGAAACCCTGTGTCACAACAGGTTCCGGAGCAGAGAGAATCGCAGGATCAGTCTTGTCGCAAGCTTGGGAAGCAAGCAAAACAACAGACACAAGTGCCAGCGGCAATGGCAGCGGCAGCTTCTTTTTAGCATTGAAATTTTTCATCGTGAATAAGTTTTTAGTTGTTAATAATTCTACCTCGCGAAGTGACAAAAAAATATCCGTTGGACAAAGCAGTCAACGGATAAACTTCAAAAAAGGGCTTCTGAGCCATCATGAGGCCACTACGAATAAACCACAAAGCGGTTTTTTTCGGAAAAATCCCTTAAAATACGCACATTACCAAAGCCTGACTCAAGAAAAATGTCTCTTGTCTCTGGCCCAAGAAGCTCATTTATCTCCACAATACCGGTACCTCCGGGAGCAAGTAGAGCCCGAGACCATCGGGCAACAGCCCTGTAAAACACAAGTGGGTCTTCGTCGGGAGCGAAGAGAGCCAACGCAGGCTCGAAGTTGAGCACATTCGGGCGCATGTCCGCCTTTTGTGACTCCTTTATATATGGGGGGTTAGCCAGAATGAGGTTGAACTTCCCGCCCGAGAAATGTGGTGGGTCCTGAAGGATGTCGGCTTGGAGGAAGACCGGCCCTTCGACAGGCTCAGGGACCGGTGAGGTGGAGCCAAGGATCGGTTGGTGAGCTTGTCGAACCACAGGGACCGGGAGCGGA
>OMQO01000023.1:0-9048 GCA_900313275.1 uncultured Bacteroidales bacterium | reverse complement strand
CGGCCGGGGAGATGTCCACGCCATAAACTACAGATCCGGGGAGATCCAGCGCCATTGTCCAGGCGATGCATCCGGAACCAGTGCAGAGATCCAAAACTCTCACAGGGGCCGAATTCCCTTGGGAAATCTTAATCGCCTCAGCACAAAGTATTTCCGTCTCTGGCCTTGGAATCAAAACATCAGGACTCACGTTGAACCGCCTCCCGCAAAACTCCTCGTAACCAAGCACATACTGTATAGGCTCGCCGCTGGCGAGCCTGTCAGTATCTTCGGACAACTCTTTAAAGGACTCCGCGCTAATCTCGTAGCCAGGCTCCGTCAGATAAGTGTAACGGCTGGTTCCAAGGCGGGCAGAGCAAAGTAAAAGAAGGATATTCCTTGCTTCAGGAGCAGGATAAAGGCTCTCTAGACGAGCGATCCCTTCCCTAAGGAAATCCCCCAGGAGCATCAGGAATTCTCGATTATGTCCGTGAGGAAATCAGTGATGTCGATCCCTGCTGTCCGGACCATCTTCGGAACCAAGGATGCGCTGGTCATTCCAGGAATGGTGTTGACCTCAAGGAAATACAACCCGTCCTCAGCGAGAATGTAGTCAACCCTGACTACTCCCTCACAACCGAGATGAGTATAAATCATTTTGGTAACTTCCTGAATATGAGCGCTGACAGACTCCTCTACCGGCGCCGGACAAATCTCCTGGCTGTGGCCGTTGTATTTGGCATCGTAGTCGAAATAGTCATTGTCAGTGACGATCTCAATGAGAGGCAATGCCTTCACTCCGTCTTTCCCAGCATAAGCGGCGCAAGTTAGTTCCCTACCCTTGATGCCCTGCTCAACAATCACCATAGGGCCCTCAGTGAAAGCGAATTGAATTGCTTCTTTAAGGTCTTCCGGCTTGAAGACTTTCGTGATTCCGAAACTCGATCCGGCATCTGTGGGCTTCACAAACACAGGGAAGCGCAAGGTCGAAGCCACCTTCTCGGTGACTTTGTCCAAATCCATTCCATTGCGGACAAAGACATCGGGAGAGCACTTGACGAAGTCCACATCACGCAAGTAACACTTGCATGCGAACTTGTCGAAGGCCACGGCACTGACGAACGCTCCACAACTGCTGAACGGGACACCCAGCATCTCCAGATAACCTTGAAGAAGTCCATTCTCGCCGGGCACGCCGTGCTGGACTATGTAGGCATAGTCGAACTTGATCTTCTCGCCGTAAACCTTGACCGAAAAATCGGTTTTGTCAACCTCGGGGCGGGAACCCTCCGGGAAGGGAACACGCATGGCGTCACACTTCTTCATAGCCACGAGTTTCCACTCGCCGAAGCGGGCGAGAATCTCATAGACATCGTATTGTGTCCCGTCGATCCGGGATGCTACAAACTCTCCGCTGCGGCATGACACCTCCCACTCGGAGGAGTCGCTTCCGTAAATCACAGCGATTTTCTTGTACTTGCCCATATCGTCATTCAAAATAATAGTCTTCAATCTTTGACTGCTGCTCCGAGACCTCATCGTCGCTTCCGGTGCATCCGAGTCCGTCAACAACACCCGCGGGGGCGATGAACCGGTCATTCGCGGATATTCCTAAAGAGCCGTCAGCCAGAACTTTCTTCATGAATAATCCCCAAGTGGGAAGAGACATGTTGGCTCCCTGGCCAAGCGCTCCGGACTGGAAGTGGATCTGGCGGTCCTCCGCTCCTGTCCAGACTCCGGCGACCAAAGTGGGAGTGTAGCCGATGAACCAACCGTCGGAGTTGTCATTGGTCGTTCCGGTCTTGCCGGCAATCTCGCCCATAAGGTTGTAGCGGTAGCGAAGCCTGCTGGCCGTTCCGCCCTGGACCACACCCTCCATAAGGTTGACCATAAGGTATGCGGTGCTCTCCCCGATAGCCTCACGCTTGCGCCCGGTGAATTCGGTCAGCACATTGCCCTGGCTATCCTCAATCCTGGTCACATACAGAGGACTGACATAAACACCCTTTGAAGGGAAGGTGTTGTAGGCGGCCACCATCTCCCAGAGGGATATGTCAGCAGGACCCACACAGAGGGCGGGAACCTCATCGATATGGCTCTGGATGCCCATACGGCGCATCATGTCGGCCATCGCCTCGGGACCGAACTGCTTCATCAGGTAGGCTGAGATGTTATTGGAACTGTTAGTGAGTCCCCATTTCAAGGTCACGGTCTTGCCGATCCATTTCTCACTGTCGGTACTCCTAGGGGTCCAAGTGCTTCCTCCAGGAATCTCAAATGTCTGAGGAAGGTCAACCACCTTGTCACAGGGGGTCATGCCTTCCTGCATAGCCAACGTGTAGAGGAAAGGCTTGATTGTCGAACCGACCTGACGCTTGCCCTGACGCACATTGTCATATTTGAAATACCTGTAGTTCGGGCCGCCGACATATGCCTTGACATGACCGGTGCCCGGCTCCATCGCCACAAAAGCGGTCCTGAGCATGGACTTGTAGTAACGGATGGAGTCGTCAGGAGTCATGGTGGTGTCGACATAGCCCTTGCTGTTATAAGCGAACACCCTCATTTTCAGGGGCTCAGAGAACGTCTTGAGAATCTGGGAATCCGACTTTCCGGCTTTTTTGAGCATACGCCAACGGTCACTCCAGCGGCGGGCCTGATTCATCAGGCGGTTCCTGGTGGCCTCGTCAATATCATTTGAGAAAGGAGCGTTGGTCTTGCGCTTCAGATCCTTCACAAAGTCTGACTGGAGTGCTTTAATATGCTCAGCGACAGCTTCTTCCGCATATTTCTGCATCTTGTAGTTGATGGTCGTGTAGATTCTCAGACCGTCACGGTCGAGGTCATATTTCGACCCGTCCGTTTTGAGGTTCTTGTCAAGCCAACCATAGAGCATGTCATCAGCCCAGGCGAGAGAGTCAGCCGCATAGTCCTCACGGACCTTGTAGTCTGACCGGCGAGGCTTATGCGCTGTCATCATCCTGCGGATCATATCCCTAAAATAAGGGGCGCGTCCGGCGTTGTGGTCCTGGACTTCGTAGTTCAAGGTGATGGGAATAGCCCTTATGGAGTCTCTCGCGGCCTTGTCAATGTAGCCGGCTTTCTCCATCTGGCCGATCACGAAGTTCCTGCGTACCAAGGCCTTATCAGGATTAAGGGCGGGATTGTAACGGGTGGGCTTGTTGCCCATACCAACCAGCATCGCGCTCTCTTCCACTGTCAGTTCAGAAGGCAGTTTACCATAGAAAGTCTCCGCCGCTGAACGGACGCCATAGGCGCTGCTGCCGAAGAAGATGGAGTTGAGATACATGGTCATTATCTCGTCCTTGGTGTAGTCTCTCTCAAGTTTGACGGCGGTGATCCATTCCTTGAGCTTTGTCCAGACCATCTTCATGTGGTATATTCCCGGAATCTTACGCCCCATCTCACTTCTGGGATAGAGAGTCTTGGCGAGCTGCTGGGTGATCGTGCTACCACCTCCCTGGCTTGAGTCGCGCAAGAGGAGGGTCTTGACGAAAACCCTGGCCAGGCCCTTGAAATCGATTCCGGAATGCTTGTAAAAACGAGCGTCCTCTGTTGCCACAGCGGCATGGACGATATTCGGAGAGAGTTCCTCGTAGGTGACAAAGGTGCGGTTCTCTATATGGAACGTGGCCAAGACCTCACCATCTTCGGCTATGATCTGGGTGGCCAACTTGCTGTCAGGGTTCTCCAGTTCCTTGAAAGAAGGGATGTCGGCGAACATCCACACCAGCAAAATCATGAATGTCACGAAGATGACCGGGAGTGTTATCAGGATCCAGAACCACTTGGCTATTTTCTTTTTTGTCTCTTTCGTCATAATAAAGACAAATTTATAACAAAATTTGGAAAATTGCCCGGTTTGTCCTTTACTTTGCAGAACGAAACGTCAAACTATCTATGAACAACTTGCAAAATAAAAGATTATGGCAGACAATCTAGTTATCGTGGAGTCTCCGGCCAAGGCCAAGACGATCCAGAATTACCTGGGGAAAGACACCTTCCTTGTGAAGTCCAGTTTCGGACATATAAGGGACCTGCAGGACAATAAATTGAGTGTGGATGTGGAGAAGGGTTTCGCTCCTGAATATGTCATCCCGGCTGATAAGAAAAAGGTGGTGGCGGATCTGAAGAAGGCGGCCGCGGCTGCTTCCACTGTATGGCTCGCCTCTGATGAGGACCGTGAGGGAGAGGCCATCTCATGGCACCTGTTCGAGACTCTCGGACTCGATAAGGAGAACACCAAAAGAATTGTTTTCCACGAGATTACCAAGGACGCTATCCTGAATGCGGTCCAGAATCCCCGTGACATAGACATGAATCTTGTCAACGCCCAGCAGGCCCGCCGTGTACTCGACAGGCTTGTCGGCTTCGAGCTCTCCCCTGTCCTGTGGCGCAAGATCCAGCCGAGGCTTTCTGCCGGCAGGGTCCAGTCTGTCGCTTTGAGGCTCGTCGTGGAGCGCGAGAAAGAGATAATGGCCTTCGAAAGTGAGCCTTACTACCGTGTGGAAGCCGTGTTCCATCCCGCCGGAATGCCCGCCTCAGTCAAGGTCAAGGCTTCACTGGACACCAAGTTCAAGGACATCGAGCAATCACGCATCTTCCTGCAAGACTGCGTCGATGCGATATTCAAAGTCTCAAACGTCGAGAAAAAAGAAAGCGTGAGGACACCCGCCCCGCCTTTCACCACTTCAACCCTCCAGCAAGAGGCCGGAAGGAAGCTCCGCTTCCCTGTCAGTGTCACCATGAGGGCAGCCCAATCCCTTTATGAGAGAGGACTTATCACCTACATGAGAACAGACTCCACCAACCTCTCTTCCCTTGCTCTAGGGACCGCGAAGAAATACATAACAGAGCATTACGGGGCTGAATATCAGAAGACTCGCCAGTTCAGGACCCATGCGAAAGGAGCTCAGGAGGCTCACGAGGCTATCCGACCTACTTTCATAGAGAACACCAGTATCGAAGGTACCGCCCAAGAGAAGAAACTTTACGACCTGATCTGGAAACGGACTGTCGCCTCTCAGATGGCAGACGCCAAGGTCATGCTCACAACCATGAAGATCTCTTCTGACAAGAGGGAGGAGACCTTCGGGGTTCAGGCTACCCAAGTCCTGTTTGACGGATTTCTCAAATTGTACATGGAAAGTGTTGACGATCAGGACACTCCAGAGGGCGAGACCATTCTTCCGGACATCCCGGTAGGAACCGTTATGGAGAGACGGGAGATCAAGGCGGAATGCAAGTTCACCACTCCTCCCCCGAGATATTCAGAGCCGATGCTCGTGAAAAAACTGGAGGAACTTGGCATTGGGCGTCCTTCCACCTACCAGTCAACCATAAGCACCTTGACTTCCGGCAGAGGCTACATTGTCAAAGGCGACAAGGAAGGTCATAAAATCCCTGTCAAAGACCTGACACTCAAGGACTCAACCATCTCAGAGGTGTCCAGGAACGAGACCGTGGGCGCAGAGAGGGGTAAATTATTGCCTCAGGAGATAGGAATGATCGTTACCGACTATCTCGAGAAGAATTTCACGGACATTCTGGACTACGACTTCACAGCCAATGTCGAGCAAGACTTCGACCAGATCGCCAGCGGTGGACAAGAGTGGAATAAAGTCATCGGAGAGTTCTACACCCCCTTCCACCAGAAGGTGGAGGAAGTTCTCCATGACGGCAATTACAGCCATGTCTCCAAGGAGATAGGTGTCGATTCCGAGGGTAATAAAGTAACCGCGAAGTTCGGCAAGTTCGGTCCATTCATCCAGAAAGGAGAGGGCGAGAACGCTCAGTTCGCATCCTTGGGAAAAGGACAGTTGATTGAGAATATAACCTTGGCTGACGCCTTGAAACTCTTTGAGTTACCGAGGACTGTCGGGGAATATAAAGGCGTTGTCATCAAGGCGATGAAGGGACGCTACGGTCCATACATCAAGTACGGGGACAAGAATTTCTCCCTGCCTAAGGGTAAAGATCCCCTCAAGGTGAGCCTCGAGGATTGCGTTGCCATCATTGACGCCGGCGAGGGCAAAGGCGAGACCAGTTCCGTGATCGCCGAGTTCAAGGATTCTGACATCCAGGTGATCAATGGCCGATACGGTCCATATCTTAAATGCGGCGGATCCAATTACAGAATTCCAAAGGACACTGATGCCGCTTCTCTGACCGAGGAGGCATGCAAGACCATCATTGAAAATTCTAAACCTACCGCCAAAGCTCACAGAAACGCGAAAAAGTCTTGACAAATTAAAATATTTGGTTAAATTTGCCACCATTAAGTTATAAATTGAAAGTGATGGCAACTTACCACATCGACCAAATCGACCAGAAAATCCTGTCTTTCCTGGTGAAAAACGCCAGGATGCCCTTCTTGGAGATCGCCCGTGAGTGCGGTGTCTCCGGAGCAGCTATCCATCAAAGAGTTAAGCGTTTGGAAGCAAACGGGGTTATCACTGGTTCTCGCCTGCTCGTGAAGCCGCAGGCGCTTGGCCTGAATGTCTGCGCTTTTATAAGCGTGACCCTGTCCGAAGCCAACAAATATCCGGAAGTAGTAGCGAATTTGAAAAAGATACCCGAGATTGTCGAATGTCATTTCGTGACTGGCAGCGCCGCCCTTCTTGTGAAAGTGTATTGCTTTGACAATGACCACCTTATGGAGGTCTTGCTGAACACGATGCAGAACATCCCGTTCATTCAGTCAACCGACACCATGATCTCCCTGGACCAAGCGATTGAGCGCCAGGTGTGGGTCAAGGATTATAAAAACACCAGCTACCAGACTACTGGCCAGAAGATTTGACAATCAACCGGGCCATCTCAAGGTCATCCGGTGAAGTCAATTTGAAGTTGTACCTCTCTCCCAAATGAAACGAGAGAGGTATTCCTTTTCTCGCCGCCACTGACGCGTCGTCTGTGAATGATAAGTCAAAGGGCTGGGTGTAAGCGTCTTTGATGTCATCGGAAAGGAACATCTGAGGAGTCTGGACACGGTAAACCCGCGACCTGTCAATCCCCTCCCCAGAAGCGACGAGAGTCTCTTCGCCAGACGGACCCTGAACCTTGTCCAGAAGAGTGAGAGAGTCCACAGATGGCACGACAGGAATCAGAGCGCGGCATTTACGAGTTGACATCTTGGCGAACATATCCTTCACAAGAGAGGGAGACACGAGGGGGCGAACCCCATCGTGAATAGCCACAATCGCCCCATTAGGGACTTTGGCGAGGGCATTCCTGACTGAATGGAAACGAGTGAACCCTCCCTGGACCAGGAGTTGGGGACAAGAGAAATCGGCGGAGAGGCAGTATTCTTTCCAGAAAGGAATATGGTCCTTCGGAAGTACGGTTATCACCTTGATGTCCGGCTGCGCTGAAACAAAAGCCTCAATGGTACGCCTCAAGACTGGTTTACCACAAAGATCAAGAAACTGTTTCGGAGTCGCGGTGCCCATCCGGCTGCCGCTTCCGGCCGCCATAACGATTAATATTTTGCTTGTCGAGTTCATAAATGTCCTCGCAAATATAACTTTTTTTGTATATTTACGAGTTGTAATTTAGAGTTGGATTTATATGGCATTTTCATTTCTTACACAGGAAATAGCAATGGACCTCGGAACCGCCAACACCGTCATTTTCCGCAATGACCAGAAGGTGCTGGATGAGCCGAGCATTGTCGCTATAGACAATAATACCCAGAAATGCATCGCTATCGGTCAGCAGGCCAAGTTGATGCATGAGCACACCAATCCCGGGATCAAGACCATCCGTCCGCTTCGCAATGGAGTCATCGCTGACTTCAACGCCGCCGAGATGATGATCAAAGGGTTTATCAAACAGGTCAACAACAAGAAGAAATCCCTCTTCTCACCCAATCTCAAGATAGTTGTCGGTATTCCTTCCGGCAGTACACAGGTGGAGATCAGGGCTGTCCGCGACTCCTGCGAGCACGCTGGAGGAAGGGATGTCTATCTGATCTACGAGCCGATGGCTGCCGCCCTGGGTATCGGCCTCGATGTGGAGGCGCCGAAGGGCAATATGGTGGTTGACATAGGTGGTGGAACCGCGGAGATCGCCGTTATCTCCCTTGGCGGTATTGTCGAGCAGGAGAGCATCCAGACCGCTGGAGATGTGTTCAACACTGACATCCAATACTACATGCGCCAGCAGCACAACATCAGGATCGGAGAGACAACCGCCGAGAAGATCAAGATCGCTGTCGGAGCTGTCATTCCCGATTTGGACGAGGAGCCGGAGCCTTATGTGGTCAACGGACCTAACCTGATGACTGCCCACCCTGTAGAAGCCAGGGTCACTTACCAGGAGATTGCTCACTGCCTTGACAAATCAATCGCCAAGCTCGAGGCTTCCATCCTCCATGTCCTGGAGCAGACGCCTCCCGAGCTCTACTCCGACATCGTGGAGAACGGTATATTCCTTTCCGGAGGAGGCGCCCTTCTGCGCGGTCTCGCGAAGCGCTTCACAGAGAAGGTCAACATCCAGTTCCATGTTGCCGAGGATCCCCTTAGGGCTGTCGCGAGGGGTACCTGCATCGCTCTCAAGAAGACCTCCAACTACTCCTTCCTCATGAGATAATGCCCAAGGAGAGACCACTCGCAAGCAGAATTATCAACCTTGCGGTCTTCATCTTGCTGGAGACCGCCGCTTTGCTTTTGCTCTCCAACAACAACGCTCTCCAAAAGTTTTGGCTATCAAGGGTTTCCCATGGGTTTATGGCCAAGACATGGGGCGCCACTCAAAGCGTTAAGAACTATTTCAGCCTGAAGACCCAGAATGATGAGCTGGCGCTTGAGAACCAGCGTCTCTGGGAGGCTCTGAAGAATTACGAAGTCACAGAACACGAGGCTGATCCAGCGCTCCGTCCCGTGCTGAAAGACAATGGGTTCAAGTACATTCCCGCCACCATAATCAAGTCTGGGACATCTTCCCAGCACAACTATCTCATCCTCGACAAAGGGAGCGAAGACGGAGTGAGGGAGAACTCGGGAATAATAACCCACAAGGGAGTAATAGGAATCGTCGATGCGGTCA
>OMQO01000126.1 GCA_900313275.1 uncultured Bacteroidales bacterium | reverse complement strand
CGATGCTCATGATGGAGCCGCAGTTCATGATGAACAGAATCGTCGCCGTGGGCAAAATACCCGGAATGTCGATGTGAAGCGTGCGCTTGAACAGCGACGCGCCGTCGACGATGGCCGCTTCATGCAGCGTCGGATCGATGCCGGCCAGCACGGCGACCAGAAGCGCCGCCCAGATACAGAAGGACATGTATTCCCTCGCTTGCTCTTACACCCTTTCGGCCGGCCCCGTCCAGACTGTCGTGAGAGTGAGGGGACTGGATGAGAATATCGGCCAGGCTATGGACATCGTCGAGGACCTGGTGTTTAACGCCGTCCCTGACACTGTGATCTTGTCCGCGTTGAAGGCTGACGTTCTTAAGAACCGCGCTGACAGCAAGTTGAGCCAGAGCGCCTGCTTCGCCGCATTGCAGAACTACATCTACTACGGACCCGAGTTCGTGGCAAAGACCACTCTTTCCGATGAGCAGATCCTCGCTCTCACTTCCGATGAACTGCTCGGTGCCATCAAGGATCTCTATTCCAAGAAGCACGAGGTCCTTTACTACGGCCCTGCCGAGGAGGTCGCCGCGAGGAAGATGGTGCTTGACCACCATAAGATCGCTGACAACCCCCAGCCTCTTGTCAAGGAGCAGCCCCTCCATCGTCAAGTCTCTGGAAGCCAGGTGTTTCTCGCTCCTTACGATGCCAATCAGTTCTACTATGTGCAGTATTCCGACAGGGGAGATAAGTTTGATGTCAAGAACGATCCTTCCGTCACGATGTACAACAACTATTTCGGCAGCGGCATGAATGCCATCGTCTTCCAGGAGATGCGTGAGGCTCGCGGTCTGGCCTATTCCGCCAGGGCATCGCTGGTCGCTCCCTCATATCCGAATGACGATTATTACTTCTTTGCCTACATCGCCTCCCAGAACGATAAGCTGAAAGACGCTGTGGTTGAGTTTGACAGGATAATCAATGATATGCCCCAATCGGAAGAGGCCTTCCAGGTGGCCAAATCAGCTATTCTCTCTCAACTTCGCACAAGGCGTGTAACCGGAATGGGTGTGTTGAACCAGTACATGTCGCTCAGGGAACTCGGCCTCTCCGAAAGCCGTGACAAAGCGGTTTTCGAAGCCGTGCAAAACATGACCTTGGCTGATGTCAAGGCCTTCCAGGAGAACTGGATCAAGGGTCGTGAATATCTCTACGGATTCCTTGGCCGTGAGAGCGACTTCGACACCGCTTTCATATCCACCCTCGGCCCTGTCACCAATCTCACGTTAGAAGAAATCTTCGGATACTAGATTACCATCGGGACCGATTGTTATGGTCATCGGTCCCAATGATATCTTCTTCTTTTGAGGTGTCTATAATTGATTGGACATAAGCCTCGATTGAGGCGAGTCCAGCCGCCAATTTCTTTGGCGGCCAGGCATTTGAGCCTCCGGTCGATATGGACGCGTCTTCGTAAACGATCGACGTATGCCACATGTAGCCATCCAGGATCTCAAATTTCGGCGTGTAGGAATTTTCCAGATTCCATAGCTTGTATTGCCTGACAAATCCGTCGATTTTGCTCAAGGCATCGTCCGGGCATTTGTAGATGGTTATCTTCGGATCGCAGTCATGCGAATACAGTAGCCTCAGGTGGCCGTCCTCGCCTTTCTCAATCTTGTACCAGGTGATGTACCACATCATTGTCCCGGAGTAGGAATATTCGTACTCCTTGATGGTTTCAGGGCGTACGTTTTTCACATTCTTATTGTCCCACGGCTTGATGCAGGAGAACAAGGACCCTAAAAGAGATAGGGCCACAATGGCTTTATACATGATGATTCTAGTGCTGGATAGCCATCAATCTCAAGTACTTAAGGACGGTGTCGCACCACTCCTCGTCCCCAGGGAACTGATAACGGGCATTGCCCTTGGGATCGGGTGTGAATATGGTTTCGCCCTTAGGGGTGAGCTCTACCCAGCCACGCTCTGAAAGGGTGTAGAGTTCGTCTCCTTCGACCGCGTTGATGACCGCGAGCGGATCCCACATCTTCTGGCCGGTGTCGCACTGCACGTTCTGATAGATCCACTTGATCGGGTGGCAATCTGTCCAGTCCATGTCGGCAATGACCTGCTCAGGCTTGTAGTTCAGCGGATCTCCAACCTCTCCGGGAGAGAAGATGATGTCTATCTCCTTAGGCCATAACTCAAAGAATTTCAGAGAGAAATCAATCGCCTGAGTGAAGTTGTAGTCGGGTTCGACCGCCTCGCCGAAGACTCCACCCATCGTGTAGATGGCTTTAACCTTATTCCTTACCAGCTCGACTCCGCTGAGGTTGGAATACTCGTCCGGACCGGACTGGAGGAGACGGCTAAGAGATGTGACAAAACCAACCGAAGCGATGGTCACGCTATGGTCAGGCTGAGCGGCGAGGAGCTTGCGGTAGAGCTTATAGCCTTCGGGATACTCGTCCTTGCTCTTGTAAGTCTGTTTGAACATCTTCTCGGCATCTTCGGTACGGGCGTAAGCCACATTGTGATAGGGAATGAAGACCTTCGGATCCCTTATTCCAGCCCTCTCAAGACCGATCGGGATGTCCGGGTAACCGTAGAAGTTGTTCATCACATCCACAGCGTCAGCGTTGGCGGCTCCCATACGGTCGACCACGACTCCGAGCAGGGTGCAACGCTTCATGTCCATATAGCGGTAGAGGAGCATCAGGGCGAACAGGTCGTCTGTAGAGGAACCCATGTCGCAGTCGAAGATGATGCGGCAGTCTTTCTGCTCGTAGTTGGACTTCACGTTTATTCCTTTTCCAGCATCATAGACAGTGTGCTGACCATTCTCCCTGGCGAAGGCCACGGCGGCGGCGAGGCTGTCCTCAGGGAACATCCTCGTGGAGTCGAAATAATACTTGCCGTTCTCGGGATTGTACCAACCGCCCACCAGTCCGTCGTGCTCCCTGGCGTGTTTCACCACGGCGGGGATGCTCTTTTTATCGAAACTGTTCTGGGTGGCGATGTAGGACACCATAAGTCCCTTCTGAGGCTGCCTCATCGTGTTGATGTCGAGGGTGAAGCCGTCAGGATACATCTGTCCCATCGCCCAGATGGCGTTGTAAAGCTCTTTGTCGGATAGTTTGACATTCTGCGCCGACACCATTGTGGAGAGTGCCAGAATCGTGAAAACAAATAATAATCTCAAAGGTTTCATACGGTAAGTTATTAATATGTTAAACTTCTGAAGTTGTGTACTTTATGGAATGTGACTATGTCTCCGTCATGGGCTCCCCGAGCCCTCTCGTCACCGGAGCGGCTGACGATCAGAAGATCGTCTCCCTTAATTAACATCGTGGCATAGTGCCGCGCGGCGTTGTCCGCCGGGCCGACCGCCACCAAGCCAGCGAAAGTCCATCTCAGCAGGTCCGGTGAATATGACAAGGCCAAACGCCTCCTGTAGTTCATCCTGCCGTCAATCTGCGAATGAAGGAGCCAGTAGAGCTTACTATCAGGATCATAGACCACATAGAATTTGAGATCCGCTCCCGGAATATGGGCGAAATACATCTCCCTGCCGTTCTTGGTCAGTTTTTCGACCGCGAGGCTCCCGTCAGGCCTTTCCACACCTTTCATCATGACCCCTATGTCCGGGAAGCCTGTGCTGGCTCTCATCATCAGGACAACAGACTTGCCTGTGGGGTCGTAGAAAGGGTTGTTCTCATCATATACCCTGATCACATTGGTCTCCAGCAATCCGGCCTTGCCGGGATCAGTGACAGGGATTCCTGAAGGCCGTGCGGCCTCCATGTCCTCGTCCGGGTTGTACAGCTCAGAGAACTTCCAGTTCGAGGCTTCCGTGAGGTCATCATCGACCTTCGCCTGCATCAGCACAGGGCCGACTCCAGGCCATGGATGGCCGTCGGAGACCCATTTCTCATAGACGAGAGTGACTTTCCCATCATGGATGTCAACAGGGGTGCAGCTCTGGTGCCAACGTGGTTCCGGGCAAAGGACGGAGGGCTCTGACCAAGTCTCCCCGTTATCATCGCTTCGGGTGATAAGGAGCCTTCCGGAGTGGCCGATCATGTACAGAGACTTTCCGGCCTTGAACAGGATCTCATGCATCATGGGAATCCTCGCGGGAGTCTCCCGCCAGGTTTTCCCGTTATCATCAGAAAGCAGGACCCTTATCTGGTTGCCTGTCTTAAAGTCCCCGAAATCGGATTTGGGGCCGTCCAGGATAGATGTGCCGGGACCGCCGTAATCGACACTGACCACCAACCTTCCGTCGAAGCCTTCCACAATACCGGGGGTATAAAGGAATACGCTGTCAGGTGCGGGAGACTCGGCGATAACGGCCTCTGATGCCACTATATGGCCATCCTTCCCACCTGTCCGGCAGGAGGCTAAGATGGCCAAAGCGCTGAAAGTCAGCAGGTTCAGGACGATTCTCCGGAGTCGCATCGGCCTACTTGTCGAAATTTCTGGAGGCGAAAGGAAGGGCGGTCCTAAGGGCCGTGTGCCAATATTCCCAATTGTGGATGCCGTCCCTGACTCGGAGCTCATCCTTGACCCTCTTTTGCATCATCTTCATGTGGAGTTCGAAGGAAAGCTTCACGAGATAGTCGTCATCGCCGCAGTCGAAGAACCACTTGACGCCGCGCAGGGCCTGCAGTGTGGCATCATCGGCTTTATCGACATAGTCAAGGGCTGAATGCTCACGGACAGCTTTGCAAGTGTAGTAGAACTTGTCCTTCTTCTCGTCAGGAACATTGTCGTCGAACTGCTGGTCCAACCATGCGCTCATCGCATAGCAGCTGGAGAACACATCCGGGTGGCGCTGGGCATAGACAGTGCTTCCGCCTCCTCCCATCGAAAGTCCCATGACCGCTCTGTGGCCCTTATCTCCGATGCCGCGGTATTTTTTCTCAACGGTGGGGATGAACTCCTTGAAAAAGAAGTCCTCATAATTCCAGTTGGGCATATTGAAATAGCCGTTGTAAACATTGTGGATGTCAGGGTCGCCGGCATTGGGCATGACGATGATCATCTCGACCGCCTCTCCGGAACGGATCAGCTCGTCGGCCACCTCTTTCATGGTGCCTTTCTGCTCCCAATCCTGGTAGGTCCCGTAGAGGCCGTGAAGCAAATAAACCACGGGATACTGCTTTTCGGACTTGTCAAAACCATCCGGAAGGTAGATATTGTACTTGACCTCGGTGCCGAGGATTCTACTGTTGACGCTGTCGGTGACGATTTTGCCGGCTTTGACTGTGAAAGCCGGGATGAGCAGGAACACCGATAAGACGCAGATAAATCTTCTCATATTCTCTACAGTTATTTAATCAGGTTTTTAAGTGAACATATAAAAATAGTGATTATCTTTGAATAACCGCATATTTTTTCCACAATGAGAAGACCTGTTTTAGTCCTTGTCAGTATTTGCTTCCTGCTCGCGGGGTGCGGGCAAGGAGGCGTGGTCAACTCCACGAAAGGCGAAGTCACCCCCACCGACAGGCCCTGCGCTGATCTTCAGACCGGAGCCCAGATGTTCGGAAAATGGGTGGAAGATCCCGCTTCAGTACCGCTTTCGTTTGTCTATGGAGGTGAGGCCGTAAGTGGCCTTCAGGGATTTGAATTGCTCTCAAAGAGTTGCGAATCAACTGCTTCCGGAAAGTCCCTTGAGGCGGTTTTCCGCATTGACGATAATTTGACCGCCACCTTGGATGCCTTCCTCAACAATGAGTTCGGTGAGCTGGAATACACCCTCTGGTTCGAGAACAAGGGAAAGGCACCAAGCAAGGCTATCTCAGAGGTCAACAGTGCTGTAATAGATTTTAAGGGAAACGATCCTGTGTTGAGAGGTTGCCTTGGCGATCATCAGAACAGATATGCCGATTACCAAACTCCGCTTAGGGACACCACTGTCTCATTCGTGTCCCCTTACGGCAGGGCCACCCATGTCTATTTCCCTTATTTTGACTTGGTTCACGGGGATGGCGGCACCTTGCTCGCGATTGGTTGGGCCGGAACATGGAGCGCCGAGTTCCGCTCTGAGGGTGATGTGACCAGCTGGAAGGCCGCCAACTGCAACGGTTTCAACTCAGTCTTAGTTCCCGGAGAAAAGGTTCGTACCGCCCTGGTGGTCATGCTACCTTACAAGGGTCGTGACAGGGACGATGCCACCAACCTATGGAGGGAATGGTTCATCAAATACAACATGCCCGCCGCAGACGCCCGGGGCAACCGCATACAGCCTTTCTCCACGACCTGTTTCGCCGCGGATACCGGACTCGAGCCCGAAGAGATCGCCATGGCGGAGAC
>OMQO01000122.1 GCA_900313275.1 uncultured Bacteroidales bacterium | reverse complement strand
GTGCCCTGGGTCAACAGGGCAAAATGGCTGGGGTGGTCGGAATTTGACAAAGATAAGCATGCATGGGCTGCGGAGCTTGTAAGGTTCGGATCAAAGTACTCCATGATGTTCATCTGGAACTCGGTGACTGCCTTTCCCTTATACGTCTCAAAATCCTGGTCTGCCTTGATGAGGTTGTGGTCTCCAAAGGCAAAATAAGTCAAAACCTCGGTGGAAAACAATTCATTACCGACAGCGAGATCCGGCAGTTTAGCACCGTCGTTGTCATTATTCTGAGCACTGGCCGCGGCTGCACTGATCAAAGCCACAGAGATAAGAATCAATAACTTCTTCATTTTTTACTATGGTATTATTTTCGAATTAACTTGCTAAGTTAAGAATTATTCAACAAAAAGACTTATTTTTGACATTATGAAGAAGTTGATCATTGCTCTTGTCTCAGCCATCCTGCTCTCAATATTGGGAATCGCTGGTCTGAATTATATGAAAAGCAACGGCCCTAGAGACCGTGTTTTATCCCCTTCTGGGTCCAAGATCATTGTCGAGGAAATGAGCTACTACGTCAGTGGCGAGAAGATTTTCGGCAAGTTATTCAAGCCCGCTGACGAGAATGGCAATTTCCCGGACTCCCTCGGACCTTTGCCACTGGTCTTATTCTTCCATGAGCCACTCAAGACCGAGTGGGCGGAGAATATGATGAAATCATTGGTTTCCAAGGGATTGGTTGGTTACACCTGCGGATTCAGGGGAAGCGATAAGGATGTTGAGGCTCTCGTTAAAAGGATGCGCAAGGAAAAATTCGTCGAGGAGGGACTGGTATTCCTTATCGCTGACACTTCCTGCGGCAATGAGATCGTGAAGGCTACTTCCAGGCTCGGTCACAGACTACAGGGCGTCGTGCTTGTCGAGCCTGTCCTTACAGGCAAAGCCAGAGAGACCTATGTCCGCTACGGGCAGGAGTTTCTCACGATCGTGGACTCGATGAAAGGCAACGCGATCTCTCTGATTGAAGACTACCTGGAAGAAAGGGGGGCATTGAAATGAGTATTAGGGTCGGAATCATAGGTACCGGTAGAATCAGCGACTGGGTGCTGAAAGGGGCGGTTCTTGAGCCTCGTTTCGTTGCTGCGGCAGTCTGCTCCCGCTCCGAGGAGACCGCCATCGCTTTCGCGGCGAAGCACTGCATTCCTAAAACATTCAATGACATAAGCTTGATGGCATCAGATCCGTCTATCGACGCAATTTACATCGGCACTCCTAACCACACCCATCACGACATCGCCATTGAATGCATGAGTCACGGGAAGCACGTTCTCTGCGAGAAGCCTCTCGCTTCAAATGCCAGAGAGGTCCGGGAGATGATAGCCGCCGCGAGGGCCAACGGAGTTGTGCTGATGGAGGCGATGATCTCGACTCTCAGTCCCAATTTCAGGATGGTTCAGGAGCGCCTGAAGAACCTAGGCACAGTAAGACATTATTCCGGAACCTTTTGCCAATATTCCTCCAAATTCGACCAACTAAAGAGGATTATCGCTGGCGAAGAGGACTCCCCCGTCCCAAGTTCCTTCAATCCCGAGCGTTCGGGCGGAGCATTGATGGACATAGGAATATACCCTATCTACCCTATGGTCACATTATTCGGACGCCCAAAGAGCGTAAAAGCCAACGTAACTACTTGTAAGGTACCTACTTCCGAAGGATTAGGGAATATCGACTTGCAAGGTTGTGCCACCTTCGAATACGATGGCATGTCAGCGACGGCGATGTATTCAAAGATAGCGGACTCAAGGCTCAGAACCGAGATTTCCTGCGAAGGCGGGATCCTTTCTCTTGACCAGATCCACATCACCCGCCAGGTTGATTTCATTCCTCATGGAGCTCCGACTTCCGGACGTTCAAGCGGCCCCTCCAAAGAGGACATCACGGTTCCTTGCGACCCGGACGAGTACTTCTGCGAGTTCAAAGAGTTCATCGATGTGATCGATAATGGAAGGATGGAATCGACTAACAACAGCCTGGCCAATTCCCTGATTGTCGCCGAGATCATGGACGAGATACGCCGTCAGGGTGAAGTCTCTTTCCCAGCTGATTAAGAAAAGGCATTTCTCCTTCTCACATTCTCACTTCATGAAAATAAGCTCGTAAGCACGGGTTCCGAGGCCGATTTTCTCTCCGTGGATCAGCTGTGTTTCCCATTCCGATTCCGGAGTGGTGTTCTTAAAATGATCGTGGTAATCGTGGAAGCCTTCTTCATGAATATGATCCCCCAGAACTGAATTCCGCAAAGGTTCCGCCGCAAGGCAAGCGTCCACGCAAGCCTGGTCAAGGGCGACAGGATCCTTGGAGACGAACATTCCGATGTTCGGGAGGATAGGCGCGTCATTCTCGGAATGGCAATCGCAGTAAGGAGAGACATCCACTATCAGCGAAATGTGGAAACTATCTCGGCCGCTGACAACGGCCTTCGTGTATTCAGCCATCTTGGCATTGAGAATTGAGATTGCCTGATCCTGTGTAAAGTCTATAGCATCGAAGTTGCAGGCTCCAAGGCAACGCCCACATCCTACGCAATGGGAATCGTCCACATGCATTTTACGGGACACCGGATCATATACCAGGCCGCCATTAGCGCACTCTCTCTCACATCGCCGGCATCCACGGCAACTGGCCTCATCGATTATGGCCTTACCAGCGGAATGCTGGTCCTTTTTACCGGCTCGGGAACCGCATCCCATGCCGATATTCTTGATCGTTCCTCCGAAACCTGTCATCTCATGGCCCTTGAAGTGAGTCAGGCTGATAAACACATCGGCATCCATCACGGCACGTCCGATGAGAGCCTCTTTGGTATATTCCCCACCTTCGACTGGTACCGCGATGTCATCGGTCCCTTTCAATCCGTCAGCTATAATGACCGGACAGCCGACAGTCAGCGGGGTGAAACCGTTTTCCCATGCGCATTCAAGGTGCTCCAGGGCATTCTTCCGGAAGCCGGGGTACATGGTGTTGCAGTCTGTGAGGAAAGGCTTGCCTCCTAGCTCCTTCACTAAATCCGCCACGGCCTTGGCATAGTTGGGACGGAGATAACTGATATTGCCCAATTCTCCAAAGTGCATTTTAATCGCGACGAACTTTCCATCCATGTCTATGTCGGCAATACCGGCCTCTCGGGACAGCCTCTTCAACTTAGCAGGCAAACTCTCTCCGAACGCGGATGTCCTGAAATCGGTATAAAATACTTTAGATGGTTCCATGATCGTGTCTTTCAATTGCTTCGTAAATATAGCATTTCCGAACGTGATTTCTTCCACTACGCAATGAAAAGATGTTATTTTTAACAAACAAGCAGATCCATAAAACACTCTTCAATGCATTGCCGAAGATAACAGGCTTTAGTGATATCCAATTTCTGGTCTCCGATGAGATAGGCCTGTTTGTTGACCTCAATCATCAATGAGCTATACTGGAAAACCGCTTCTGGCGAGATTGAGTTGGAATAAGGTTCGTTCACTCCTACAGAATAACCCTTTGACCGGAAATGAGAAATAATCCTGTCAATCAAGCTATTATCCGGCCTACTCCAGTCATCGTTTACTCCGATGCAGATGTCGGTTTCGGAAAGGTCCGCCGGGAAGGAATGGCAATCGACAAGCAGCGTACCCGGAGACAGTGCCTGAACCAGCCTCTGCCGATGTTCATGGAAACTATTGAGAGCGAACTGCTTTTCCCCATCTGAAACAGTCCTTTTCAATGATTCAAATCGGGTGTAAACGATTCCCTGCCCTATCTTTTCAAGAGGGTCATTCTCAAGTCGCTCGACATCGCAGAAAAAACGCGAGAAAGGGTAAGCGACAGGGATAATCCTGGAATCCAACCTGCCAGAAGACGCGAATAGCCAGTCGGTATACCAATCCGTCCAGCGTGTGACCTCGAAATGAATCCCTTCATCCCAACTCGACAGCCCGAACGGAAATACAGGGCTCGCATGAGGAATGTGAAGGACAATCCTTTTCTGTAGCATAATATGTCAGATTTGTTTTGATTGAACATCCGCATCGCTTTACCACCGTGGCTTCTGGCATGCTCGGTTGGTGCTCCCAAGGAGACTCTTGATGCATATGGCAAATATAGTAATTTTACAATTATTATTTGAATTCAATGACTTGGATGCCGCGGGCGGGGATGGTGGTGGAAACAGCCAAGGGACCTTCGGAAGTCTGGGCGATTGTTTCGTAGCCGGTTTCGTCGGCAAGACAGGCCTGGCAATGCGCCGGAAGGCTATATTCAGCCGGATCCATGGAGAAGGAGACAGGTTGAGATTCATCTCCGATGTTGACTATGAATAGTGCCAGCCTCCCTTCCGGGGATCTCCACATCCCTGTGTAGAGCAGAGGTATTTCTTTCATGATCTGGGTGGCCGATCTGCCGTCACGGGCGGCATAGATCGAGACTCTCGAGATGTCGGCACGCACTGTGGGGATCGCCATAGAAGGGACTCGCTCGAAGCTGCCGTAAAGAAGACAATCAAGGTATCGCATACGAGTCTGGGCCAGCAGCAGGGCGAAGCTCATTTCGCTGTTTCGAGCCTGGTCAAGGAACGCGTGATAGTTGGCGATGGACGGCTGCATCCCATACACCAGAGCCCTTGCCTGTTCCATTCGGAACTGCAGGTTGTAACGCTCCGGGAGGAGAGTTTCGCAGCCTTCGGGGCGATAATCCACCGGCCAACGTTCGTCAAAGGGCGGATACAACAGTGAACTATAGCTGCCGAAGGTGATCGCATAGTCGTGATACACAGCCTGGAACAGGGGGATGGGTTTGGCATTTCCTCCGATGTATCGCTCGCGGCTGACACCTAAGGTCAAGAAGAGGTCAAGTGACGGCATCCAGTCTTCGCCGGAACCTTCGCCGGCCAGGACCGTCTTGCCTGCCTGGTTGCGAATACTATAAGCCAAGTCGCTGAAGTTTTCGACCCAATAGTTCCCACCGCCGATGCTGTGTCCATGAGCAGGGTCATAGCAGCGCAGGTTGGTGCAAGCCTCATCCATATAAATGCCTCCGATGCCATAATCCCGCAGCACCGTGTCGGCCATCGCCGCATAACGATCCGTCCAAAAAGAGTTTTGAAGGCACATCGCAGCAATCTTGTGGCCGGTGAACGTGTTGGCAGCATATTGCCGGAAAGATCCATCCCGTTGTTTCAGCGCGAAAGGCTGGGCCTCCTCCCACCCTGGAGTGGAAGTCCCCCATTCGAAGGAATTCATATACACGAGCGCATGCACACCTTGGTCTGAAGCGGACTTTACAGCGTCGCAGAAAGATGCTGCGCCCTCCCTGGGGGGCAGATAATAAGGAAAATCTTCATCATGCCCACAATTACACCACCAATGCCACAGGACACTCACAGGGAGCCCGGAGTTCTCCTGCAGATGCATGGCATCCGGAAGGACGTTCTCCGAGCGACCGCGGTTCCAGACCCAGAGGCCGGTCCCGAGTACCCAATCCTCAATCCTGCGCTCCGCCAGCCGGCTTTCCCGGCACCAGCGCTGCTGCACAGCCCATCGGCGGTAAATTTTCGCCGCCGTCAGCCAGTCGCCCCGGAATGGACCGGTAATGACCTCGTAGCCCAGATCCCAGTCCTTTGACGTGCCGCAAACAACCGGATAGTGTGTGAGATAGAAACAGGTCCTTGTCGAATCCAATTCGACGGTAAAGGTCTTCGTAAATGAAAGGGTGTCGTTGGATGCGAGATACAGCCCTCGTCCGCTTTCACGATCATAGGATGCTATCAGTTGCACGGACAACAGGCCAGGGCTTTCAGTGCTGAAGCGGATGAGCGGATTCTCGGCACTGAGGCCGGAACGGGGATCCCTTTCCACACGGCCAAGCCAACTGGAAAAGGCGAAATCCTCATTATCCATCTTCTTGAAATCTAGGATTGGGTAACGTACCGAGGAGCCAGGCTCCAATCCCTTGACTGAGATGCTCCAGTGAAGCAAACTGTCCTCTTCAGCCAAGCGGACCTTGGCCTTCACCTTAATGCCGGATGCCGTTTTCCAGGATAGCCGCAGTCCCTCCGACTTGCGTCGGCATCCCAAGAAGGTCGCTTCTTCCTTCAATATACTGTCATGGACATCCCTTATTTCCCAGAGAGGCACGATCCCATCCAGCATTTCCTCCCCATAGGTCTTATCCGTCATAGACTTCGGCCAGCCGGTGGTGGGATCGTACGTGACGCTCATGCGTCCGTTTTCCAATGAAGGGTCATCGAGCCCTCGGCATGATGAAAACAGAATCAACGAGGCCGCAAGGAGAGATAGGGAAAAAGCGATTTTTTTCATAAGTCTTCACCAGATAATCATTTGAAGGACTCGGCGAGTTTATTCGACAGCATCCCCGCCGCAGCCACCGAGATCAAAAGAATGGATATAGGTTTCATGTCGTAAATAATTAAGATTCATTTAATTAATATGAAGGCTTGCAATTCTGTGAAGCAGCACCGAGAACTCCTCTGAGCGGGATTCGAGAAGCCCATGGGTGGCGTTTTTCATGACGAGCAGCTCTTTTTCCGGGGCATTCACCTTTGAGAAATATTCACAGGCCAACTCAAAATTGGTCTGATGGTCCATGTCGCCGTCGATGTTATAGAAAGGCAACTCATAGTCATATCTTCCAAGAAGAGACA
>OMQO01000125.1 GCA_900313275.1 uncultured Bacteroidales bacterium | reverse complement strand
AGATGCTCGGCGGTTTTCTCGGTGCCGGATTGGTGTATCTCTATTATAGAGACCACTACAAGGCCTCCACAGCCAACCCGGACGGCATTCTCGGGACTTTCTGCACCATGCCTGCCATCGATCACAAGGGAGCGAATTTCTTCTGTGAGGTTGTGGCTACCTGTGTGTTGGTGTTCCTGGTTCTGGCTATCGGAACCAAGGAAAACACAGCCGTTTACGGACTTGGTAGCATCGGGGCTTTCCCTGTGACCGCCATCATCATGTCCATAGGCATGTCCTTGGGAGGCACCACAGGTTATTCCCTTAACCCCGCGAGAGATTTCGGCCCCCGCTGCATCCATGCCTTGATTCCTCTGGAGGGCAAGCGCGACAGTGGCTGGAGCTACAGTTGGGTCCCAGTGTTCGGCCCTCTGGTCGGATGTGTCATAGCAGGCGGACTCTTCCTGCTCGTTTTCTAACACAGCGCGATGCTGCAGCTGGTCGCCACCATCCTGTACATCCTCCTGATCCTGACCGTCGTAGTCGTCATTCTGATCGACAAGGGCGATTCGGGAAGGAAGTTCGCTTGGTTGCTGATCATCGCAGCGCTCCCTGTAATCGGTATCCTGTTCTATTTCCTGGTCGGGATCAACTATCGCCACCATTGGATATTCAACCGCAGGCACCAGAAATACAAGGACTTTTTCGAGAAAGGCACGACCGATGCTTTGAACGGCATCCTGTTCGGTCATGAGGCGGAATCCCTTGTCAGGGAGGATTTCCGACCACTGGCCTCTATGATGGGTCGGGACACCTATCCTACAGTCTCCAGCGGGAACAATTTCGAGATAATAACCCGTGGCCGTCGCAAGTTCGACCTTCTTCGTGAGGACATCATGGCGGCCAAGGAATACATCCACATGGAGTATTTCAAGTTTGGGAATGACGAGGGAGGCAAGGCCATCAAAGAACTTTTGATGCGGAAGGCCAAGGAGGGTGTCAAAGTCAGGTTCATCCTGGAGAACATCGCTAATTTCCCAATCCGGCCCCGGTACTATAATGACATGCGGAAGGCAGGTGTCGAGGTGGTCAGGTTCACCAATCCAAGGTCGCATTTCCTTAAGTTCGTGACTTCCATCAATTTCCGTAACCATAGGAAAATCGTGGTGATTGACGGGAATATCGGGTACACAGGGGGGATGAACATCAACGACAATTATTTCAACCGCTGGCGGGACACGCATCTTCGCATCACGGGCCCGGCAGTGGCGTCGCTCCAGTATGCCTTCCTTGACTCTTGGCTGACGGCCGGAGCCACCCTTGACCGTCCGCTCATCGACTATTACCCCTCAGCCTCACCCACCAATGCTTTCCCCACCGCGGCAGCCGGGAAGCTGATGCAGATTGTCCCGGATGAGCCGGATTTGCCATTGCCGATGCTCATGTACAGCTACGAGTGGGCAATCCAACACGCCAAGAAGTACATCTGGCTCCAGACCCCCTACTTCGTTCCTCCGGAACCCGTCCTCGACGCCATGAAAATCGCCGCTCTGAGCGGTGTGGACATCAGGATCATGCTTCCCGAGCGTGCGGACAACTTCATCACCAGGCCCGCCAACAGGGCATATTACGAAGAAATACTCACGGCGGGAGTACGCCTGTTCCTACGACAGGGAGAGTTCATCCACTCAAAGACCTTTGTCTGCGACGATTATCTCTCCAGCATCGGTTCCGCCAACATCGACAGCCGCAGTTTCGACATCAATTACGAGATCAACACCTACATCTACGATGAGCAGACGGCGAGAGAGTGCAAGAAAATCTATGAGGCCGACCTCGAGCAGAGTCGGGAACTGACTCTCGAGGAATGGTCCCAGCGCCCCTGGCACAACAGGCTGGCCGAATCAGTGATCCGGCTCCTTTCGCCTTTGCTGTAAGTCAGGGTCGTGGCTTCAAACCTGCCCGTTCGACATACTCCAGAAAAGACTCATTGACCTTCCTCACACCTCCTGGTGTGGGATACTTTCCGGTAAAATACCAGTCACCTTTGTGGCCGGGACAAGCGGCGTGAAGACCTTCTATAGACTGGAAAACGAGATCAACAGGGGTCTCCATCCCTTCAGGCCTCAGCATATCGGCCATACTGACATTGATTTCATCCACTGTGAATGGATTGTATATCCCTCGGACAATATTTCTCATCTCTGCTGCTGGACGGGATAGCTCCTTCTTGCAGGACTCGATCAGTTCTTCGAGTCTCGCCTCCTTGCCGCCAATCTTCCAAAGGTTCATGGCGGCTCTGAAAGCGCACAGTTCTTCAAGCCTCGGCATGTCAATGCCATAGTAATCCGGATATCGGACCTGGGGCGATGAGCTGACCATCACTATCTTTTTGGGATGAAGCCGTTCAAGTATCCTCAAAATACTGTCTTTCAACGTGGTGCCTCTTACAATGCTGTCGTCGATTATCACCAGGTTGTCCTCATACGGCCGCAAACTGCCATAGGTGATATCATACACCAGTGAAGCAAGGTCATCCCTTGCACCCGCCTCAGTAATGAAAGTCCGGAGCTTGATGTCTTTCCATGCCACTTTCTCAGGCCTGACATCCATGCCATTTCTCCGGAACCCTTCCACAAGGCCGTAGAACGCCACTTCCGCCGTATTCGGAATGAATGAGAACACCGTGTTCCCCACATCGCCGTCAATAGCTTTCAGTATAGATGGCACGAGATTCTCCCCCAGCCTTTTACGTTCCTTGTATATGTCCCTGTCAGAACCCCTGCTGAAATATATCCTTTCGAAAGAACACTTGAAATCGCCCTTCGGCTCAAAAATAGGAGAGACTTGGAACTCTCCGTTCCTTCTCACTACAAGAGCTTCTCCAGCAGGCAGTTCCATAACATCTTCACAAGGGATGTCGAATACGGTCTGCAGGACAGGGCGCTCGCTGGCGACGGCGACAACTTCGTCATCCTTGTAATAAAACGCCGGACGGATACCCCATGGATCCCTTATTGCGAACATCTCCCCGCTTCCTGTCATGCCGCACATCACATAACCACCGTCATACACCTCAAGAGTGGTCTTCAAGACGTTCTCGACTTTCAGATGACTATCAATGTATCTGGTGATTTCAAGTCCTTCGAGACCCTTCCCGCGAGCTGTGGCATATTCCTTCTCCACCTCCATATCGAGCCTGTGCCCCATCAGCTCAAGGGTTATGTAGGTGTCGCTGTATATCCTTGGAGACTGTCCCTGGCTTACCATCCGCTCAAACACTTCCTCAACATTCGTCATGTTGAAATTGCCGCAGAGACACAGGTTCCTTGCCCTCCAATTGTTCCTGCGGAGGAAGGGGTGGACATAGGTTATTCCGCTTTTCCCGGTCGTGGAATAGCGGAGATGGCCCATGTAAAGCTGACCTCTGAATGAATCTCCTATCCTTCCGAATATAGTCGTTATCGCATCTTTCCCTTCAGCGCGTTCACGGAACATGTACTCCTCGCCGGGTGGGACATCTATGTTGACACAGGCTATGCCGGCACCCTCCTGACCCCTGTTGTGCTGTTTCTCCATCATGAGGTACAGCTTGTCGAGGCCGTATCTAGAGGTCCCGTATTTCTTCTCGTAATACTCAAGAGGTTTCAGGAGGCGTACGAGCGCCACGCCACATTCATGACTCAGAGGTTCCATATCCGATACACGCTTTAACGAAATCCATGAACAAGGGATGTGGTCTCAGTACTGTAGATGAGTACTCGGGATGGAACTGGGTGCCTATGTACCATCTTAAATCCGGGATCTCGACAATCTCCACAAGGCCGGCATCAGGATTGATTCCCGAGAGCTTCATCCCACGTCTGTCGAACTCGTCGCAATAAAGGTTATTGAACTCATAACGGTGCCTATGCCTCTCACTGACAATAACTTCCTTTCCATATGCCTCCCATGCCCGGCTGCCTTCACGCAACTTGCATCTATAAGAGCCAAGGCGCATAGTACCGCCTTTCATCGTCACTTTCTTCTGTTCCTCCATCATGTCGATAACATTGTGAGGGGTCTCAGGATTCATCTCGCTGCTGTCCGCATCCTCATAGCCAAGCACATTCCTTGCGAACTCGATGACCATCATCTGCATGCCCAGACATATCCCGAAAGTGGGAATGTCGTGTGTCCTGGTGTATTCAGCCGCAAGGATCTTTCCTTCTATGCCGCGGTTCCCGAAGCCAGGACATATGACCACGCCCTCCATTCCCTTCAGCTGTTCTCCCACGTTTTCACTGGTTATGCCTTCACTGTTTATGAAAGTCGCCTTGACCTTGCGGTCGTTGTAAGTGCCGGCGTGCGCAAGGCTTTCGAGAATGCTCTTGTAAGCGTCTTGCAGGTCATATTTGCCGACAAGACCTATGTTTAAGATCTCCGTCGCCTCTTCCCTGCGTTTCAGGAAATCACGCCACGGGCCAAGTCCTGGAGTCTCACCAAGCCGCAAACCCATTTTCTTCAAAATCACGGCATCCAATCCCTGACGCAGCATATTCAAGGGGACCTCGTAGATACTGGGCAAGTCCTGGCTTTGGATAACGGCATCCACATCGACATTGCAGAAATGAGCCACCTTTCCGCGCAAATCAGAACTCAGTTCACGCTCGGTCCTCAACACCAGAACATCCGGCTGGATTCCAAGTCCCTGCAGTTGCTTGACACTCATCTGGGTCGGCTTGGTCTTCAACTCACCCGCCGCGGCAAGATAAGGGACATACGTAAGATGGATATTGAGGGCCCTGGAGGGGCCTAATTCCCACTTTAACTGCCTGATAGCCTCTATGAACGGCTGACCCTCGATGTCTCCGATCGTTCCGCCTATCTCTGTAATCACGAAATCCAGTTCATCCTTGGTCGCCGCCAGCTGGATTCTCCTCTTTATTTCATCGGTGATGTGGGGAACCACCTGGATAGTCTTGCCCAGGTAGTCTCCCCGCCTTTCACGTTCTATCACGTTAAGGTAGATCTGTCCGGAGGTGACACTGTTGTCCCTGGTTGTCCTGATGCCAGTAAACCTCTCATAATGACCCAGATCAAGATCCGTTTCCATTCCGTCGGCGGTCACATAGCACTCTCCGTGCTCATAAGGATTGAGAGTCCCGGGATCGATGTTGATGTAAGGATCGAACTTCTGTATCGTAATCTTATAACCACGGGCTTGCAGAAGTTTCCCCAAAGACGCCGAAATAATGCCTTTCCCAAGAGATGAAGCGACACCTCCTGTTATGAATATGTATCTTGTCATGACGGAACTAACTTATAAACAGCAGTTCACGGTACTTGGGCAGAGGCCAGATGCGGTTGTCCACCCGCTCCTCCAGCTTATCGATAGGCCTTCGCAGATCGTTGAGAGCTTCGGCGATCTTATGGTATGCCACAGCCCTCTGATACAGATCTTCAATTGAGTTCGCCATCTTACGCGCCTTCTTCATGGCTTCCGACTTTGCGGAGATGTCTTCGATATAGCTGTTGATCTGGTTGATCAGGCCCAGCTCGACAGAGCACCCTGAAGAGTCACCGAAAACAGCCTGGCTCATAGCGACTTCCTTCAAGAGTTTACGCTTGTAATCCAAAGCGGCAGGAATGATGTGGTTAACCGCCATCCTGACCATCACTCTGGATTCAATCTGAACCTTCTTGATGTACATCTCCCATTTGACCTCGTTTCGTGCCTCGAGTTCTTTCAATGTGTGTACCCCCGTCCTGCTGAACATCTCGACCGAAGCAGGCTTGGTGAATTCCCTGATCATCTCCGGCACACTGGTCTCAGTGTCAAGCCCTCTCATCCTGGCCTCCTCCACCCATTCGGGAGAGTAGCCGTTGCCGTCGAAACAGACCACATCTATGATAGAAGCGATGATGGGCTTAAGAGTGTCCATCACCGCGATATTCAACGGTTTACCGGAAGCCATCTCTATGTCCAGGCTTGCCTTGAAGTCGAGCAGCTGCTCAGCGACCGCAGCATTTAAAGTCGTCATCGCACCGGCGCAATTGGCGGAAGAACCCACAGCACGGAACTCGAATCGATTGCCGGTGAAAGCGAAAGGCGAGGTTCTGTTACGGTCCGTGTTGTCCACGAATATCTCCGGAATCTCCACAAGTCCAAGGCTTTTGCCTTTCTTCCCGGCAATCTCGATAGGCGTGTCAGAAGGTACCTGCAACAACTTTCTCAAGACACTTGTCATGGTTCGGCCCAAGAAGGCGGAGACGATGGCAGGTGGAGCCTCATTACCACCGAGGCGATGAGCGTTGGTGGCCGAGGCTATCGAAGCCTTAAGCAAGGCATTATGCTTCTGGACGGCGGCCAGCACATTGACGAAGAAAGTGACAAACTGCAGGTTTCCCAATGCATCCTTGCCTGGGGCTAGAAGCATCGTACCTGT
>OMQO01000232.1 GCA_900313275.1 uncultured Bacteroidales bacterium | reverse complement strand
CGAACTGCTCCAGAGTCTTGACAAGCCTGTATGGCGACTCATAGAACACCATCGTTCTCGGCTCTGTCGCAAGCTCTTTAAGCAAGGTCTGCCGGCCCTTTTTCACCGGCAGGAACCCCTCAAAACAAAACCGGTCGCAAGGAAGACCGGACGAGACAATGGCGGGAATACATGCCGTAGCCCCAGGAAGCGTCTGAACCTCAATACCTTGCTCAGAACAAGTACGAACCAGAAGAAAACCGGGATCGGATATCCCCGGAGTACCTGCATCGCTTATCAAGGCGACATTCAGCCCGGCCAGGATACGCTCCTTTATGAGCTCAACCGTCTGGTGCTCATTGAACTTGTGGTGCGACCATAGCTTTCCGTGGATGTCGTAACGCTTGAGAAGAACAGAACTTGTCCTTGTGTCCTCAGCAAGGATGAGATCGACCTCCTTAAGAGTCTGGACAGCCCGGTAAGTCATGTCGTCCAGGTTGCCGACGGGAGTAGGGACTATGTAGAGGATTCCTGCCATCCCAAGCTAACTGAGTTTCCTCCTGACAGCCATCATCAATCGATAGACCGGTTCGGAGTTCATGTCCCACTCGGGGTGATTCTCGGCGATGAATGCCAGAGCCTCAGAAAGGGAGCCCATAGCATTGAATTTCGCTATGGTGTCCTGGAAGAGCATCGGATCCTCCCCGAACAACACATTGATAAGCAACACCCTATCGTTCAAGGATATGGCGCTGATAATATTCTTGACAGGCATACCCGGACGGTCTGTCCTCCACGCCTGTTTGGCGGCCATCACATCCATGACGGCCGTGTCCGCCTTCGCCGTGTCAAGGATGGCCTTGCGTTGCTCAGTGGCAGTCAAGGCAGCCTCTGACTCAGATCGTACGGAAATATCCGGAAGGTCTTCAATGCCGGTAATGTTGATGTCGATCGGTGTGTCGTCCTCAGGGGCGATGTCGATCGGTTCCTCCTCTGCCACAGGCTCAGGTACTGGCTCAGGCACAGACTCAACAACCGCCGGTTCAGGTTCAATCTCAACAGGTTCTGGTTCAACTGTTTCCGGCACAACCACTTCAGGCTCTTGCTCTGCCGGAGCAGCCGTCGAGCTTAGGCCGTACTCAGCCGCAGCGCCGTCCTGAACTTGTTGAAGGGCGACGCGAGAATGGACGCGGCCGGGCTCGAGCGGCTGCCCGGCATCCACAGTGGCCTCTTCAGGAAGGTCTTCGCTTGCCACCGGTTGTCCCGCCGGCTCTTCGACAGGCTCAGAGACCGGCTTAGAGACCGGTAGAACCGGCAAAGCTTTTACCTCTTCCTCAAGCAAAGAAAGCTCGTTCTTCAAGGCCTCTATCCTCTCGAGGAGGGCGGAAAATGTTTTCTCGTCAATATTTCTCATAAACATTATCTTTTTCTATATTTGTAAGACAAGTGAAATCCTTACAAATCTAACGAAATGTTTTCAGAAAACATAAAAAAAGCGGGAGAGATCGAGGTCATCTGCGGCTCCATGTTCTCAGGTAAGACTGAAGAACTCATCCGCAGGATCCGCAGGGCGAAATTCGCCAACCTCAAGATCGAGATATTCAAACCCACAATCGACACCAGGTACTCCGAGGATGACGTCGTCTCCCACGACTTCCACAAGATCCCCTGCCATGCGGTCAAAGACCCGAAGGAGATGCTCTCAGTGGCTGATGACGTGCAAGTTATCGGTATAGACGAGGCCCAGTTCTATGACATGTCTCTGGTGGATGTGGCCCAGGAACTCGCCGACAGGGGCAAAAGAGTGATCATCGCCGGCCTTGACACTGACTATCTCGGAAAGCCCTTCGGCCCCATGCCCTACCTCATGGCCGTCGCCGAGGAAGTGCGCAAAGTCCACGCTATCTGCGTCCGTTGCGGCAACCTCGCCAACCACTCCCACAGGCTCTCCAACAGCATGGAACTAGTGGTCCTCGGAGAAAAGGATGCCTACGAGCCTCTTTGCAGGGACTGCTATAATAAAGTCATGGCCGAAGAGGCGGCCAAGCACTAGTTTCTGGGATGATGCTCCAAGATGGCCTTCTGCCAGGTTGAGCTGTCAATGTGGGTATATATTTCCGTAGTCAGGATGCTCTCATGACCGAGCATCTCTTGGACAACTCTAAGGTCGGCCCCATTCTCAATAAGATGGGTAGCGAAACTATGCCTGAAGGTGTGGGGGGATATTTCCTTCGCGACTCCGGCCAACATGGCCTGCTTCTTCACCATATTGAATAAAGCGACCCGGCTTATCGACTTCCCGAACCGGTTCAGGAACATGATGTCATCGTACTTGGGAAATTCTGGTACTGGCCTGACCTCCAAGTATTTCCGAATAGCGTCCACGGCCATCTCCCCCATCGGGACGATTCTTTCCTTATCCCCTTTACCGACTACCCTGACAAAGCCCTCGTCAAGGTAAACATGCGAGATCAGAAGTCCGGTGGCCTCCGAGACCCTAAGTCCGCAGCCATAAAGGACCTCAAGGATCGCCCTGTCCCTAACCCCGTTCCAGGAAGATAGATCGACAGAATCCATGATCGCGGACACCTCATCGACCGACAACACCTCCGGCAGATAACGGCCAAGCTTTGGAGAATCCACGGCGTCGCAAGGGTTGTCTTTCCGGTCCCCTTCCAGCACAAGCCAGTCGAAAAAAGACCTCAACGCGCTCAGAAGCCTGGATTGGGACCGCTTGGAGAGCTTGTCAACAGAAGCGAGATAGTCAAGCACATCCTTCGTGGTAACGTTGGCAGGCTCCACCTCGACCTTGGAAAAGAAAGACTCCACGTCGGATGAATATCCGGCGACAGTGTTAGGCGACATAGCCCTCTCTATTCTCAGATAATAGTTGTAATCCGAAAGGATCTTATGCGTGAGGTCCATAGCTACAAGGTCTTGTATTTTTTACCGTACAAAAGCTGCTGGGAGAGATAATCATCAGCCGGTACGATCTTATAATCAATTACTTCCCCATTCTCCAGCACAGGTACAATGTCGGGATTGACAAAGCCCCCATAGGGTTTGAGCCCGAGGGAACCATAGCGCTCCCTAACCTCTTTATGAAGTGACGGATCGATATCGACGGCATACCTCTCAACCAAGTCCTTCCCAGCTTCGTAATCGCCTTCCGACTTTATCCGCTGAATCTCCCTGAGCAGGGAGGCGAAGAGGCCTCGCAGAGCCTGGAAGTCATTGATTGTGAAATATGTTTTCCC
>OMQO01000121.1 GCA_900313275.1 uncultured Bacteroidales bacterium | reverse complement strand
GGCGGTCACAGCCGGGAAGTCTCCGTAGTTGCTGTTTTTAGGAAGCCTGGAGGCATAGTCTCTGCGCCAAGACGCGGTCACAAAATAGCGGTCATCATAGGAATATGCCGCCCTCGCGATCACGGCGACATTGGCGTCGAAACCCGAGTGACCGTCGGAGGCGTTCACGACCTTGGCGTATTTAAGGAACCTGAGGTATTCCTCCTCACTGGCGAGGTCGGTTCCAGAAGCGTTCAATGAACGGGAAAATCCCCTGCTGGCAGTCGTCGCAAGAAGGCCGCCCACAGTGTGTTTGCCGAAGGTGCGGTCATAGGTCAGGGTGTTCTCCGTCTTCCAGGAATAACCCTTGCCGGTACCGTAATTCAAGTAGTTGTTCGCATCCGATTTACCCACTTCCAAACGTCTGGGAGTAAATGATTTACTAAACGAAGTCGACACATCATAAGTGAAACGGCTCACAAACTTGAGTCCTTTGACTATATTGCCGATCTCCAGGCTGGTATTTGTGAAGAAACGGTCTCCTTCTCCATCGATCGACTGGGCGATAAGCTGTCTCACAGGATTGATGGTGGCGCCATGGGCATCAGCGAAGAAAGATCCGTATTGCTTGAAATACTCGGGATCAGCGGTGGTGGTTCCTCCGAAAGAGCCGTCAGCGTTATAAACTGTCGCGGAAGGAGGCATGTTCAAGGCTGAGATCAACACTCCCTCTGTCTGGCTGCCGGTGTCGGCTCCGTGGGATTTCCCGGTAGACCAAGTGGCGTCCTCGGTGACCTTGATATAGTCGTTGAGCTTGAACTCCCCAAGAAAACGGGTGCTTAGATTGGTACTATAGGTATTGAGAAGGATACCCTGGTCATCCGTGTAGTTGATAGAAAAACGGACCTTGACCTTATCCTCATTATAGCTAAGGGCGGCTGTATGGCGCTGGAAGGGGGATGTGCGGAACACCTCGTCCATCCAGTTCGTCCTGGTCTGGGTGATCCATGGGTTCATGTCAGGATTCCATGCGTTAGGGACAGTGATACCGGCTCGCTCATAGGAATTCACCCTCATCTCCAATTCTTCCTCAGCGGTAAGTGGGGTCAGCAGGTTATATGCCTGATGCATGCCGTAAGTACCGTCGTATGAGATCGATACACCTTTATTTGCGGAACGCTTGGTGGTCACCAGAATGACACCGCCCGCTCCGGACTGGGCTCCATAGATAGCCGCTGAAGCCGCATCCTTGAGAACGACGATCGACTCAACCTCGTTCATCGCGAAAGGGGCTCCGGGAATACCGTCGACAACCCAGAGAACCGAGTCGCCATTCCTGGATCCTTGACCACGGATGACTATACCAGGAGAGGATGTCGGAGAACCGCCATCAGCCGTGACGGTCACTCCAGCGACCTGCCCCTGAAGCATTCCGGAAGCGGAGGCCACAGGACGAATCGCAAGTTTCTCGACATTATCCACAACACCCACAGCCGCGGAAAGGTCTTTCTTCTTCGTCTGGGCTCCATAACCGAGTGCCACAGCTTCCTTCAGCATCTCAGCGTCCTCAGCCAAAACCACATCAACGACCGATCTCCCGTTGACGTTTATATTTTGGGTAGCATATCCAAGGCAGGAAATCTCAAGAACAGCATTGGAAAGAACTGATATTGAATATCTTCCATTCTGATCCGTGACAGCGTTCGACTTGCCTGAATGAACAACCGCTCCAATAATAGGTCCCACATTATCTTTAACAGTACCAGAAACAGTTATCTGCTTCGACTGCTGCGACTTGGTTCCAGACGATCTGTTCTGGGTCCCATCCTTGGCAAGGTTGATGTTGCGGTTGACGATGCTAGCCTTAGTGGGAGTACCCTCGAAAATTTTTTCCAGGATGTCAAGCACGTCCTCGTCTGTGGCGGAGACAGAAACCTTACGGGAAGTGTCAACGGCGTCATCCCTATAGATGAACTTGTAACCACTCTTCTGCTCAATCTGTCTCATCACCTGCGCGACTGTCTGGTTGCTGGCTGAGATCGATATCTTGCGTGTCTGCGCGTTCAACACCACTGGCAGAAAGAGTAGCGCAAGCAAGACAATAGTAGGTTTGAATTTCATAAGTAATTAGTTAACAGTGTATTATTTAGATTCTGGTTAATAAACGATGTATCTCTGATACATATCCCCATCATTCACCTCAAGGAGTTTGAAATGAAGCGATGCCACCTCCTCAAGAGTGGACAGGACCTCGTCCAAAGGCTGACCGGAGAAAGAGCCTGTGTATGTATCATCAAGTATTTGATCACCGCTTATGACGAAACGGATACCGAAAGAATTGCCTATTATAGTCAAGACATCGGACAGCGGCACATGATTGAAATTGATCTGCCCGGTACGCCAGGAAGTCAGCGACTCGGTGTCCACATAAGAAACGACGGACCGGCCAGAGTCATAGTCAAGAGACAACCTCTGCCCTGGGAACAATTCGGTGGAGCGCCCGCGTCCCCCGGCCCTATTGACAAATCTCACTCTTCCAGAGACAAGCGTAGCTTGCATCTCGGGAGAGTCAGGGTAGGCGCTGATATCGAACTGGGTGCCGAGAACCTCGACATCACAGTCGTGGGCAGAGACCACGAACGGATGATCCTCATCCCTTGCCACATCGAAGAAAGCCTCACCCTCAAGTTTCACATGCCGCTTGCCGCTATTGAAAGCCTCCGGATAAAGCAATGTGGAATTGGTGTTCAGCCATACCTTTGTCTGATCGGGCAGTATGTACGACGCCACTTCCCCATTGACTGTGCTAACCTTGATGTATGTTTCCTTTTTCGAATAAATGAGATAGCCCAGCACCAGTATCAAAGCGGCCACAGCGGCGTTACCGACAGTTTTGAAGGCCGTTCTCCACATTTTTCCCCTTTTGGATCCAACTGTGTTGGCCTCAGCGAGTTCCAAAAGATCAGCATCTTGGTGGCTCGCAGAGAAAGAGTATTGGGAAACATATTGCTCAAGCTTGCACGCTTTCCCGGCAAGCATGCGATTCTCTTCAGAAGCGTTGATCCACTCCTCTACTTCCTCCTGCTCGTGTTGAGTCAAGGTCCCTTGGAAATACCCGGCCAGCAGATCCACCTTATTGTTATTATCCATAAACAGTAAATTATAGATTATAGACAATCGGCGGGCTTTTTACCCTAAACCGTTTAAAAGATTTTTCCCAAAAGCATTTCTTTAAGGGAAAAAAAGGATACCTTTGTACTATAGGAGGAAATGATGATATGCCGGATGCACATGATGACTTGAGGCTTTCCGAACTGGTACAGACTAAAGACAGCGCCAATGCGTACAGTATTCTTTATTTAAGGTACTATACCGCATTGGCTGCCTATGCCTCTTTGCTTGTAGGCAAGTCGGATGCCGATGATGTCGCGCAGAATGTGCTTCTCGAATTCTGGAACAAAAGGAAAAAGATCCATATTAAAGACTCCCTCGCGGCATACCTTTTCCAATCCACAAGGAATCGATGTCTCAATCTGATAAAAAGGGACAACCTCAAGTTCAGGATGATGTCTGACTTGAAGTTGGAATTAATAGACAAGAACGTGGATTTCAACCTCCACAACACTTCAGAGTTGATGGTTCTGATCAACAAGGCCTTGGCAGATTTGCCCCCGGAAGTCCGCCAAGCCTTTGAAATGAGCCGTTTCCAAGGCAAGACTTATAAGGAAATAGCCTCTGAGACAGGTGTTTCCGTAAAAACTGTCGAATACAGGATTTCACAGGCACTCAGGAAACTGGAAGTCGAACTTGCCGATTATCTTCCAGTGTTCCCGCTCCTGTTCTCTTTCTTGTTCTACAATCCGATGTGATCTCAACTGTTCGAGTTGAGGAAAGACGCGATGTCGGACTCCAGCTCTTTGGAGAACTCCTCGTCACCAAGTCTCTTGACCTCCTTGGCCAGATAATATACCAGCTGGCACTCGTACTCAAACTCGTCCTTGTACTCCGGATAGAAATCAAGATACAGGGCGATAGCCTCTTTGAGCTGCCCGACGAGCTCATTAGCGACCTCTCGGGCGGTGTCTTTACGGCCAAGGTAGTAATAGTAGCTCACCATCTCGATGGGATACAAAGCGTTTGAGTTCCAACCGAGCAACGAGTTGTCGTAAGGGTAACGGTCCGGCCTCATGACCTCACGACACTTGTCGAGAACTTTCTCCGCCTTCTCTTTCTCCCCTTCTTTAATGAAGGCATTCGCTGAAGAGATGAACATGTTGCGAAGAGACATCACGCCCATAAAGGTGTACATGTTCTGATAGTCAATGAGATAATCATCTCCGGAGATAGCGTCGTACTTGTAGGTCTCCATCAGTTTATGGTAGAGATCATCACAATCCACGAGACCCAGGTCGAAGGTGCCGATCTTGTTCTTGATTGGCGTGAACCTGTAGGAGAAACCATCGTACATAAGATAGTCCTTGATTCCGATATTCAGGTCACCACCCTGGTTGAGAAGACTCAATGGCCTGTCCCAATTATAGTTAGACAAGAAATCAAGCATGAAAAGCTCAGGCTTGGTAAGACCGGCTTTGTCCTTTGGAATCTCCAAAATGATAGATTCCGGAATCATGTCGGCGAACTTCGGACTCACGATCCCGTACTTCAAGCAGTTCTCCTTGTTGACAGGAAGCACCATCTTCCTGGAAACCCAGTAGTCCAGCATTCTTCCATCCTGGGTCGCCAGCTTGGCATTAGGATGCTTGAAGACCGAGATGCAATCCGATAGTTTGACCGGTTGATCCCTGTTGTCATTGATTACCACCCAGTCGTTGGTGCCATAAAGGTACTGCTCCTGACCGATAGAAAGATCAATAGGAGCCGCGTTGTTTATCGCGTACCTCATCTGGTCGATATACCAGTCGGTACCGAGCAGGGATGTGTTAAGAATCCTCACATCGTTCCTGATCTCCTCAACCTCCTGGGCATACCAGAGAGGGAAGGTGTCATTGTCTCCGTGTGTGACCAGCAGTCCATTGGGGCCCACAGAGTTAAGATAGTTATATGCCACTTCCACGGCGGTACGGCGGTGGCTCCTGTCGTGGTCATCCCACTCCTGAGCGCACATCACACCGGGTACAATAAGGCATGCGGCTGTGGCCACAGAGGCCACCGCGGTTGAGTTCTTGCCTTTCAAAGCCTCTGAAACCCAGGAATATATGGCAGCCACAGCAAACCCGATCCAGAAGGTGAAAGCGTAGAAAGAGCCCGCATAGGCATAATCCCTCTCACGCACCTGGAAAGGCGGTTGGTTGAGGTACATTACCACAGCGATTCCTGTCATGAAGAAGAGCAGGAAAGTGAGCCAGCATCCGCGCTTGTCTCTATCGAACTGGAACAAGAGTCCGAGAATGCCGAGAAGCAACGGCAGGAAGAAAAGGTGGTTTTTCCCTTTGTTCTCCTTGATCCAAGTCGGGGCATTATCCTGGTCTCCGAGATGGATCCTGTCAATAGCCTTGATCCCGCTCTCCCAGTTGCCTGTGAACAAGTCGGCGGCCGGAGCGTGAATCTCATTCTGTCTTCCGACAAAGTTCCACATGAAGTACCTCCAGTACATCCATCCTAACTGGAAGTCAAAGAAGAACCTCAGGTTGGTTCCGAATGTGGGCTTCTTGTATTCAGCACCTCTGACTGGAATTCCCTTGCCTTCCATGTACCCTTGATAGAACTTGACAGCCTTATCATCAGAACTGTACATCCTGGGGAAGAGCATTTTACCGGACTGGTCGTAAACAGGATCGGGAGGGCTTTGAACCCTCTTGTACTTCCCGTTCAACGGGGCCCAATAAGTTCCGTATTCAACCTCATAAGGAGCCCCGAAATAATGGCCATACACAAGAGGCACCGTTCCATATTGCTCTCGGGAGAGGTAGCGGACCAAGGTGAAGGCATTATCTGGCTGATACTCATTGGTAGGAGTTTTGGCGCAAGAGCGGATGATGACAACACTGAATATCGAGAACCCGATCAGGATGGTGGTGATACACAGTAACGCGGTGTTCCAGAACACCTTCCCTTTCTCCAAAGTCTTGAAAAGCCCCCAGAAGCAAAGGCCGATGAGAGCCAGCACAAAGAATGCCGCTCCGGTGTTGTAAGGCAGGCCTATCGTGTTGACAAAGAACAGGTCGAAATACGCGGCGATCTTCGGGAGCCAAGGGATCATGATGAAGAACATGAAACCGATCATAACCGCCGAGAGCGCGAGGATCTTCACGCACTCCCAGAAGGTGAAAGGCTCGTCCTCCCTGATCTTGTAGTAATACATGAACACGATGGTCGGCAATGCCAGCAAGTTCAGGACATGGACACCGATCGACAGACCGAAAAGGAAGGCTATCAACACAATCCAGCGGTTGGCATACCTTTGGTCCTCAGCCTCATACCATTTCGTCATCGCCCAAACGACCAACGCGGTGAAAAGCGAGGACATCGCATAGACCTCACCCTCAACAGCGGAGAACCAGAACGTGTCTGAGAAGCAATATGCCAAAGCACCCACGGCTCCGCTACCGAATATCGCGATGGATTCGCCAAGCGAATAACCATCGCCGTTCTCGTCTGATCCCTTCTTGGGAACAATCAGCCTCTTAGCGAAAAAGACTATGGTCAGGTACAGGAAGAAAATCGTCAATGCGGAGCAAAGGGCGCTCACGCAGTTGACCATCACGGCAGCAT
>OMQO01000220.1 GCA_900313275.1 uncultured Bacteroidales bacterium | reverse complement strand
CGGTAGTGGGATGACTCTCAGTGCCGCTGAATCATGCACCGGCGGGATGATTTCCTCCCTAATAACCTCAGTTCCAGGTGCTTCTGAGTATTACCTCGGATCTGTGACGTCCTACGCTGTCAGCGTGAAATGTGGGGTGCTTGGCGTTCCGCCTGAGACAGTAGCCACATATGGTGTGGTTAGTTCCGAAGTTGCCGCGGCCATGGCGGAAGGTGTCAGGAAATTGACGGGAAGCACTTACGCTGTCGCTACGACCGGGCTCGCGGGACCGGCGGGTGACGAAAGGAATCCCGTGGGAACAGTTTGGATCGGAATAGCCGGACCGAATGGTACCTGCACCGCCACACGGGTCTATAAGAATGACCGGAAAAGAAATATCGAGCGCTTTACCTCTGCTGCGCTCGATGAATTAAGACTATTTGTCCTTAAGGACTTAAAGCATTAATAATCAATTCAAGTAACAAGGATGTTTTGGGTGTTAACATTTTTGTTAACGCCCATTTTCATCACTTTCTGGTTACCGTGGCCGCCTGGATCTTAATGATATTGATCGCGGGATTGCCGGAGAAGATGACCTCCGTGCCTCTTCCAAGATCAAGTTCGAGGTTATCTGAAGCGTTAGTCTCAACTGAGATTCCGGTAGCAGTTATAGTAGCCGAGAGAGTCTCCAAAGCCGAAGCGGCCACCTTGGCCGAAGTTCCTTTACCAGTCACCTCAAACGCCTTTGATGAGCCTGAAAGAGTCGTCTTGGAACTTCCTGAGGCATCAATACTGACTTTTTCCTCGGAATCACCACGAATGTCCATCTCGGCTGATCCCGAACTCGTAACCTTCAGGTTATTGGCTTTATACTCGAGTGTCACGATTCCTTTTGAATCACATGTCACTCCAAGGTCACCTTCGACCGTAACGGAAGCGTTGGTGAACTTCGCGTTCTTGCTGACGGTAAGATTGAATGTCTTTCCAGTGATCTTGAGGTTATTAGCGGATGCGGAACCCGTGAGCGTCATCGAAAGTTCAGACGCGGCGATTTCGGAAGAACTGAAGAACTTGCAATCGTCTGAGAGAAGCAAGGTCTTCAACTCTGGAATCCTGACAACAGCCACAAGGGTAGGCTCGGAAGAATTGCGCCCTTTGTACTGTTTCTTCAGATCTTTCGGAATAGCCTTGTCATCAAGCCCTATGTGAAGGACACCGGCTTTCACATAGCATTGCACATAACTCTCTAAGGCATCATCGACAGTCAACTTGGCACTGTAACCATCCGATTTGGAGACTGAGACTTTAAAGCCGTCCGTGGCCTCAATCCCTTCGAAAGGAGAGAGATCATGCTCAAAAGAGCGGGTCTGGGCAAACCCGAATACACTTGAAGCCATTAATAAGGTAATAGCTGCGAAAACTTTAGTGTTCAATGATTTCATATTGACTAATGTTTATCTTATTCTTCATATTTCTCCATGAGCGACTCCCATTCGGCGGTCTTGTGATCAAGGTCTCTCTTATGCTCCAGATAGTCCCTTGTCAGTTCCATGATGTCATCACCGGCCGAAGGATTTGAAAGGATTTTCTCTATCTCTTTCATCTTCAATTCAATCTTCCCTATCTCAGCCTCAAGGAACTCGATCCGGCGTTTGAGTTTGGCCAGTTCCTTGGACTCGCTCCTTTTCTTCTCGAAGTCCTCACGTGCCTTCTCTTTCCCAGCCACTTGGCTGGTGCCGCCCTGAGGCTGACGAACGGTTGACGAATCATTCGCCGAAGCCCCGAACCGTCTCTCCAATTCCCTCAAATTCTCCAACTTACGCTTCTCAAGGAAATCAGCGACCCCGCCGAGATGCTCCCTGACCTTGCCGTCACGGAACTCATACATCTTATCAACAAGCCCCTCAAGGAAGTCACGGTCATGAGACACAACAATCAGTGTGCCATCATAGGCCTTCAAAGCTTGTTTCAGAATGTCCTTGGACTTGATGTCCATGTGGTTTGTAGGCTCATCAAGCGCCAATAGGTTATAAGGCTGCAGCATGAACTTGGCCATTCCCAATCTGGCCCTCTCACCACCTGATAGCACACTGACTTTCTTATCAATATCCTCACCTCGGAAAAGAAATTGGGCCAGGATGTCACGCAACTTGGTTCTTATATCACCAACAGCTATATTATCAAGCGTCTGCCACACGGTTAGGGAACCATCGAGAATATCTTCCTGATTCTGAGCATAATAACCCATTGAAACATTGTATCCTCTTTTGGCCTCCCCTTTCATCGGAGTCAACTCGCCGGCAATAACACGCATTAAGGTTGTCTTGCCTTCACCATTGCGGCCAATTAAGGCCACTTTCTCGCCTCTTTTGACTTCGATATCGGCATCAGTAAAGACTACCTTGCCGGGATAGCCCACAGTTATTCCCGAGGCTTTGAAAACCACATCCCCGGAACGTGGAGCGGGAGGAAATTTGACAGTGAGCCTGGCTTTGTCAGTCTCATCTATCTCTATCCTGTCCAATTTCTCCAATTGCTTGATCCTGGATTGCACCTGGTTTGACTTCGTGGGCTTATAGCGGAAGCGGTTTATGAAATCCTCCGTCTTCTCGATCATCCTGCGCTGGTTCTCATATGCCGCGGTCTGCTGTATCAGCCTTTCCTCCCTCAAGCCAACATATTGGCTGTAAGGCACTTTATAGTCATGAATATGCCCCAGCATGATCTCCACCGTCCGGTTTGTTACCGCATCAAGGAACTTGCGGTCGTGTGAAACGAGCAGCAGAGCTCCCCTACGGTTCTTGAGATAGTCTTCAAGCCATTCTATGGATTCGATGTCAAGATGGTTTGTCGGCTCGTCCAACAATAGGACATCAGGAGCGGAGAGCAGGATCTTCGCAAGCTCAATACGCATATTCCATCCCTGGCTGAAGGTCTCGGTCTTCTTCCCGAAATCCGAATCCTTGAATCCGAGTCCAAGCAAGGTTTTCTCAGCAAGTACCTCAGGAGGCTCCGAATGAATGACGGACAAAGTGTCATTCAGATCGTTAAGTCTTTCTATGAGGCCGAGGTAATCCGCTGAATCATAGTCGGTTCTTGTCGAAAGTTCCTTTTCTATTCCCTCCATTTCAGATTGAATGGAAACCATCCGGTCGAAAGCTGTCAGGGATTCTTCCAGGACGGTCCGCCCCCTGTGGTGTTCCATGATCTGGGGAAGATAACCGATACGGAGATCGCTCGGCTTTTCGACAGAACCGGAGGTGGGATTCTGAAGACCACAAATAAGCTTCATCAGGGTTGATTTCCCAGCCCCGTTCTTGCCGACAAGACCTATCTTGTCTTTCTCACTGATGTGGAAGTCAATGTTGTCGAGCAGGTTAAACCCTCCGAACGCCACCGTCAAGGAATTGATGGAGATCATGCCTAACCGTCTATGGTTTCAAGG
>OMQO01000240.1 GCA_900313275.1 uncultured Bacteroidales bacterium | reverse complement strand
CGCCTTTCGGCACCCTTGTACTGGGTAGGAGAATCGAACTCCTATTGCAAGATTGAGAATCTTGAGTACTAACCGTTATACGAACCCAGCGTTGTTAGGGATTGCAAAGATAGACAAAAATCTTAATGTTGCAAAAAAAACATCACCTTTTTTATTTCTCGTGTTTTTTCATTAATATAGCGGTAGTTTTTTAAACCAATCCGTAATATGGCACTAATTATCGGTCTACTCATCATCGCCATCGGCGCTTTTTGCCAATCGTCAAGTTATGTTCCAATCAACAAGATAAAAGATTGGAGTTGGGAAAGTTACTGGATCATTCAGGGAGTCTTCGCATGGCTCCTCTTCCCGTTCATCGGATCACTTCTGTCAGTCTCCGGTACCGGCGGCGGATTCGGTGACCTCCTCTCGCTTATAAATTCCCATCCTAAAGACGCATGGATGACAATTCTCTTCGGTGTGCTTTGGGGCGTAGGAGGTCTCACCTTCGGTCTTTCAATGCGTTACCTAGGAGTCGCCCTCGGCCAGTCAATAGCCCTGGGAACATGCTCAGGACTTGGCGCCATCCTTGGCCCGGTGTTCACCGGACATGCCAGTGACCTCACTACCGCCGTGATAGTCGGTGTGGTCGTCACCCTCATCGGCATCGCGATCATCGGAATCGCCGGAGCCATGAAATCAGCCGCCCTCCCTGAGGAGGAGAAGAAAAAGGCCGTCAAGGACTTCAACTTCGGAAAGGGTATCGCCGTGGCTTTGCTTGCCGGATTCATGAGCGCTTGCTTCGCCATCGGCCTGAGTTTCGGACAGGATCTTTACCTGCCTGGAACCAAGCCCATTTTCCAGACCCTGCCCGCGACAATGCTCGTGACCTTCGGTGGTTTCCTGACCAATGCCGCCTACTGCCTGTTCCAGAACAGCAAGAACAAGACTTGGGGAGATTACAAGAAAGGCAATCTCTGGGTCAATAACCTTTTGTTCTGCTGCCTTGCCGGTCTGCTGTGGTACAGCCAGTTCTTCGGACTCAGCCTCGGAAAGGGCTTCCTCACGAACTACCCTGTCCTCATCACCTTCAGCTGGTGCATCCTCATGGCTCTCAACGTCACATTCTCCAATGTCTGGGGTATCATCCTCAAGGAATGGAAGGGCGTGTCCAAGAAGACCATCGCTGTCCTGGTCATAGGACTTATCGTTCTGGTGTTCAGTACCTTCCTGCCTCAATTGATGGCGAATTAAGAGGGTGTATAGCGTAATGGGAAGCTATACTCCAATATATTCACACGATACCGACGTCTACAACCTGGAGGGTTTCTCCCCCCAGGTTGTGGATTATTCATATCTCAAGAATCTTGGAGTCAAGGCAGATCCGGATGAGACCACTTTGGCAGCCTTGGAAAAAGGCTCGGCGCTATTCAAGGACAGGCTCCTAAAAGGGAACCTCATCCCCCGTCCGCGCTACGAGGAGATCTCCAGAGACCCTTCAACGGTCACAACCGAGATCCATAACTACACCGGACGCTGCCCTACCCTCACCTACGAGATCAACCCTGTGCTCGGCTGTGGAGTCGGCTGCCAGTATTGCCTGGTGACGGACGGCGTCCACGAGAATGAGCTTGCCGTTGACCTGAATTACCACCTCTATGTCAGGAAGTTACTCGATGAGATGAATGGTCCAGGCTCCGAGAACAAGAACCATTATTACTATTTCTCGCCGAAAACCGAGGCTTTTCAAGAGGCCACACTTTTGACTGGTGTGGCCCACCAGATCCTGATGGAGTTCATCGACCATTTCAGGCACTGCCCGGATTCCAGGGCGAGGCTTTTCATCGCGTCGAAAGCTGGAGCGGAACATCTTCTGATCCAGCACGATGGGAAAACGGTTCTGGATCTGTTCGAGGAACTCAAAGACCGGATGCAGTTCAACACGAGCGTGTCTATCATGCCCGCCCCCTTAAGGGACATCATCGAGCCTTTCGCCGCCCCGATTGAGGAACGGTTGAAAGCCGTCCGCTTGTGCCGCAAGAGAGGGATTCCAGCCAACTCCGCATTGGTGCAACCCATATTCACTCCATGCCTCACAGATGAGGGAATCAAGTCTTTTTTCGACGAACTCAGCTCTGAAGGGATAATCAATTACAAGCCGGAGTTCTTGACCGTCTGCATGGAGAACCTGGCCATGCTCGGGCAATATCTCGGAGCCTTTGACAAGGACATGGAGCGTCAACTCTACGAAGCCTACTTGATGCCATCAAATGCCGACCACCGGAAGCAGAGAGGTCGCACCGCCCCGGACAGAGCGCTCAGCATGAGCAGTTTACGGAGGATGATCGCTTACACCGACACCCTCGGGATGAGCGTCAGCATCTGCTTCTGGGTCCGTAAACAACTCGGGATTTCCGAGGAGATGATTCCCGTGACCAACAGGAATGGTTTCCAATGTCTCGGGTACCAGACAAGGCTTTTCTGACCATGATCACCAACCTTTCAGACTACTATCTCCGCTGGTACCATGATCGGCCGGTGGCCATCACCACTGCCCGGAAAAAAGAGCTGAGGGAACTCCACCGCATCATCTACAAATGCGCAGTCCATTTGGCAACCGATTATAAACATTTGTCCTGCAAATCTGAAAACAATCTATTTTTCACCAATTGATGTACTCCATACTATTGCCATTGAAAATGTACCTATGAATTCTAAAGGTAGTATAAAATCAGGCAACGCTTATCGGTTCTGTCGATTGTCAAATACACGGGAGTTGATACCCGCAAATTCAATTACAGGCAAAATTGGTGTTAATCATGCAGCTCTTTTTGGGGGGATTAACTATTCATCAGCGATGTCTCTTCCTACTTCAGCTCAAACGAAGAAAGAAACCGCTTCAACAACTGGCAAGCGTGGAGCGATAATGGGACAAATAGATTATTTGCCAGGCTCAGAAATAGAAATCAAAAGTATCGATCTTACTCTACGAAATAAGAATTTGGAAACATCAGTATTAATGAATGAGGAAGCAACTGAGGCATCGTTCAGACAGTTAAGTTCAACCGAAATCAACCTCATACATATAGCAACACATGGTTTTACGGAGGAATTCGAAGGTAGAGACATAGAAGAGGCATTAGACC
>OMQO01000120.1 GCA_900313275.1 uncultured Bacteroidales bacterium | reverse complement strand
ACATGAGAAGCAGATGCATGGCATGCTATAATCATTAGTGAAGCAACACCCATCAATTGAGTACGTTTTACACTCAATTCACTAAAATTAAATAAGTTAACCTTCATCTATCGAGTATTCCACCAAGGGTTAACTGCTTAGGCATATTTTTTCGCAGGCTATTTCTTTATCTTTTCGGGATGGAAATCACCCTCAACGGCACCCACTTGTCGTCCAAATCAAAAAATTCTTTCCATCAACTGCCACTTCTCATCACTCCTCGCATCGGCCTTACTCCCCTGAAAACGAGAGACATAGGCTTCCCATTCGGCCTGACGAGGGAGGGTGGCGAGGCGGGCCATATCCTTGCCAAAATCGAACTCGTCCACAGTGTCCATGATCATAAACAGATCACGACCGTGACGATATATCTGCATGTCAAGAATGCCAACCTCACGCTGACCGGCAATAACCTCCGGCCACACATGAGAATGAACCTCAACATACTGACGAATCATCTCCTCGTCATCCACAAGACTCAACCTCTGGCAGTAGCGTTTCATAGTATTAATCTTTGTAGTAAACTGATCGCTTTGTAATCCCACTAAACCTGGCCATACAAACTAAGCACAAAAGTCAACCTCGAAAAAACGATCCTCTTCAACAAGGACTACACCATCGCTGGTATTCGTATGCCTATGCGGTGGAATGAATGTTTCTGGTTCAAAAGCATTCAGTATACGCTGACAATCCTTGCCCGCAGAGCCATAAGATCATTATGCGTATCCATCAACCGCAAATCAAGTGTTTCGCAAGTTCTTTTACCGCTTCGTTCCTGAGTTCACTCGCTGTTTTGGCGCCTTCCGCTTCGACCGCTTGGATCATATCAAGCAGTTCACGGGCATAGGTCATCTCAGATTCATTCATGAATCCGCCCGTAGCCCGGACATACTGAGCCAATTGATTTGCCAACCCATTGAGCCGCATCCTCTCCCCCGCCAGCCAACTCCACCTGGTTGCCTTATCCATCACAGACCACCGCGAATGAAGGCGGTCTATTTCTACGAAGATGTTTTTATTCATTATCAAATCTCGGCCTAAGGTAAAACAGGAACAAACTCTATATTATGTTCTATGTATTTAATCATTACATTCAGGCCTAAACTTCGCCAATCTCAGTTCCACTTTGAAGACTCCTGAGCTGCTGATACTGCCCAATTGGGATATTGGTTCACGGTTCTTCGACGAATAAAGCGGCAGAACCGAGCGCAGGATTCAAGGTTCAGGGTTAGAACAGTGGGGCTGCCGCTTGCTGAGCGTAAGGCTGGCATACAGTTATCTAAATAATTCTTTCAACGTTGACTAAATAGCCAACTGCTTTCAGACGCTTGGCCAACTTAACTTTCCACATCCCCTCTTCATCAACAGAGGCATATAACACACCTGCTAAATCACCGGGACCTTCAACTCCTTCTTCCATCAATTCAAACACATGTGCCCTGTCAAGCTTCCCGATAAAATAACCCATTTCAAAAACTACGTTCTGGCGAGCCCGTGGACGATAGGTTGCCTTGAAAACCTTTTCTTTTGCTTCTCGTTCCAAATCTTTCTTGGATACCCCTAAATCATCGCCAGTAAGCAGAACTACGGCAAAGCCTATATCAGATGCATTGGCTTCAAATTTTTCTATAATTGTATTCCCAAAATCTTCCTGTTCCTGAAGAATAATAGCTTGAAGCCCCATTTGCTCTATAGTTCTTGCAACTTCTATCTTGAGTGAAGCATTATGACCATGAACTATAAAGACTTTGTTCTTATCTATATTGGCTTCTTTTGTGGGTTTTACCGTTTCTTCAACAATGCAAGGAATCAAATCCAATCTATCTATGAAACCACGGATATAAGCTATTTTGTCACGGATTATAGATTTCTGTTCTTCTACAATATCGCTTATAAAAAAAGAAACACCTGTTCGTTCATAACCAGCACGGTCTGTATTATTGGGATGCTCAAACGATCGAGTGAATATCTCCTTGCAGCGATTGTCCCATACTTGGAACTGACGAAAGAACTCGTCTTGTTGCTCTTTGTTGTATTTATCACCACGAGAGCGTGGAACACCAAAGGTTCCATAGGAATAAGGCTCGGGCTCTTTGACCACCTGCATAGTCAAAATAGGGTCTGCCGAAATAATCTGATCCTCCAAAAGCCGTCTAACCTCATCCGGTCTTTTTACTAGTCTACTTACAACGGGCTGTTCCGGTATAGGTTGTGACTTCTTAGCCATAAATACTTATTTTTTTACAAATCAATCGTTTGACTCTCTTTATTAACTCTTTTGAAGTCATCAGCCCACTCATATGATAGCGTAAGTTCATCATCCCCCTCGGACAAGTGCAGCAATACTTCCCTGCTTGCTCCGGGTAACAACTCCTCATAGCTCAAAGGAAAATTTGGTCTGCTAGCAAATACTTGTTCCGCATCTGGCATCACAACCTTAAGGTTTCTAGCCTTTGCTTTACCCTCGTTGTAGATGTAAAGTGTCCTATTGCCACTTTTATACTTTACGGCTTTCGCTCTAATGACTGCCTTTTTGTTCTCTTCTTCGTTTTGCGCCAAAGATCGCAGTTGATGCTCGTTAAGCTGTTGTTCCTGTTTTTTCAGCCGCCTATCGTGAGCAAAGTACGTGTAGGCAGAAAGAGTCAAAGCGAGAACTGCCAATATAACTGAAATAATATCCATCTGATTAGTCACCTATAACTTTTGCCATCCTAAACTCGGGTCTCAATTCATCGCCTCTCTCCACCATCTTACCAAACACTTGCACCTTAACGCCATCTGGAGTAATAAAGGGTTCGGTCAAAGCGTTGTTCTTTTCTGCAGCAAGGTTATGGTTCATTTCCTGATAGTTCTCCATCTTGTTCATCAGAATTACGGAGTACAGGAACTTCTCTTGAAACTCTTCGAATGTAAACTTCTCATTTCCGCTTTTGGGTCTGATATATAGTGCCCTCGATCTGGTATCAACCGTATAAAGTGAATGAGCAAAAGCATTCCTAATGCTAGACTTGTAGCCTTTCTCTATAATCGTACCCAGCTCAAGTCCTTTCTCTTTCAGAGGTACTATCACATCATCGTGGAAATGTTTGTGGACATCATGTGTAGGCAGAACATTTTCCCATAGATATCCTTTGCCCTGAATAATAGCAGATATGCGGTAAAGCGATTTCATGAAGTAGCTTGACTCCCATAAGTGAGAATAGATGGTGAGTTCTGTGGTCACATCATTTGCTCCAGCACTGCCGCCATAATTATAGCCATCTCGCGAATAGTTCTTTCTTAGGTAATCAAGGTAGTAAGCAGCTCGAGTCTCGTCATAATAAAAATCAAGCATATACTCCATCACGCAATCCGTCCCAACATGCGCTTTAAGTCCACGCTGTATCTCTGCGCGACCAATGAAAAGGATGAAAGCAATATAGTCTGCTTTACAAATGGCATCGAATGCTTCTTCTATCGCCTCGCATACTTCGTCTTGAACTTTTGAAACTAACGGCATAGATCAATTTACACGTTTGTTTTGGACCGTATTATTTTAAGAGGGACCAGCGCTTCATCGCCACTCGCCTCTGACTGCGAGCAAGACTCTGAGACTTTTATCTGTAATTGATTAATTATATTCATCCTTTGAGAATGTCCTCCTCCAACGGCTCCCACTTGCCAACCTTACTTTCCAGGATCACAGAGTCATAATGGGGGGCTCTCATTGTTGTGCCAATGGCCTTTGGGGAAGGGATGGACTGGATGATACGGAAAATACCTTCCAAATCGGTTGCTTGCGTTTTATAGTATTTACCGTCAGAAGCCAACATGTGAGTAGGGGTACAACTTGTACCCCACCTCTCCTCCTCATCGTCCCAAACGGAACGAACCTTCCTTTCTTCGAACAATTGAATTTGATGATTTTGTGTCATGACTGTTTAAGTTTAAATTATAGATTCTTCGCTGCGCTCAGAATGACAGGAGCGCTTTTAACTTCAACTGGTGACAATTTGTCACCGTTTCATTTCCCTATATACCGCTCTTCCAGCACCTTCCACTCCACGATGTCCCATAGGGCAGCGAGGTGGGCCGGACGGCGGTTCTGATAATCGAGGTAGTAGGCATGTTCCCAGACGTCGAAGGTCAGGATGGGCTTGAGGCCGTGGGCGACAGGATTGTCAGCGCCGGAATAATGGGCGATTGATAGCTCACCGTTGGCGTCGGCTTGAAGCCATACCCAGCCGCTGCCGAAGAGGGTGGCGCCTTTGGTTTCGAATTCTTTCTGGAAGGCGGCGAGGGTGCCCCATTGGGTGGCGATTTGGTTCAGCAGCGGCCCTTCGACAGGCTCAGGGACCGCAGGGACCGTAGCAACCGCAGGGCGGAACTGGGTGAAATAAAGGTTGTGGTTCAGGATCTGCCCGGCGTTGTTGAAGATGGGACCGGCGGGTGCCTTGGCTACAATCTCTTCGAGAGACATATTCTCGAACTCGGTGCCGGCAATGAGCTTGTTAAGGTTGTCGACATAACCTTGCAGGTGCTTTCCATGATGGAACTCCAGCGTCCTGGCGCTGATCACCGGCTCCAGCGCATCGACAGAATATGGTAAACTGATAAGTGTGAACATATAACAAAAGATTCGATAACTCCAAATAATCAACATGCAAGTTTATAAACGTCTGTCAGTCACATAGTTACGTGGACATTAACGTTATTCATAACTTCTGAAACTTACTGAAAATCAACACGTTATTAACATCCTGCATAATTCTCACAAACACTTGCTGCTAAACTTTCTTTTTCCCAAATTGCAGAGAATTATGAAAAACTTATTTACATACTACTCAGGTAGTCTTGATGAATTCATATCCACAGCCAGGAGCATCAGAGCTAATCACCTGATAAAGATCCAACTAGCTCCCTCCTCTCTACCGGAGTATTTGGACTACTCACACGTCCTCGACAATTTTGCGGTTCATCACATTATGCATAGACACTCGGGAAATCGAGAACGTCTCAGAGGACAAGAACCTGTTACACTTTCAGACTTTTTACTGATTCGTGAAATAGTTCTAAACTATGATACTCGCACATCAATTCAGTGTAAGAACGGGAATCCTGGATTATTCTACACTAAAGACATCAACGATTATACCTATTCCCTAATTGAAGAAATCCGGAATGGACATTCGGAACTAGCTACGACAACGCTGTATAAAAAGAAAAAGAAGCTCACCGACGCTAAGAGTCCAATATAACTCCGCAGATTCCGGATTTGCTTCCTTTTTGACAAAGGTAAGCAATAATCACGAAAATCCAAACTATTCTTAATCTCTCTTGAAAATATCTCTTGTGTAGACCTTGGCCTGAACGTCATCCAAAGCAGGATCGTAGCGGTTGGCTATGATGCTGTCAGACAGGCGTTTGAACTCGGCCAGGTCGTTAATGACTTTGCTTCCGAAGAAGGTAGTTCCGTCCTCAAGGGCCGGCTCGAAAATGATCACCTTGGCGCCCTTGGCCTTGATGCGCTTCATAATGCCCTGAATGGCGCTCTGGCGGAAGTTGTCGGAGTTCGACTTCATCGTGAGGCGGTAAACTCCAACTGTCACTTCCCTCTCCTTTGCCTGGTCGAATGCGCCATTGGATGAGTAATATCCTGCCTTCTCAAGAACCTGGTCAGCGATATAATCTTTCCTGGTGCGGTTGGAGTCAACAATGGCCTTAATGAGGTTCTCGGGAACATCGTTGAAGTTGGCCAAAAGCTGCTTTGTGTCCTTCGGGAGGCAGTAGCCGCCGTAGCCGAAGGAAGGATTGTTGTAGTCAGTGCCGATACGAGGGTCGAGACAGACGCCTTCGATAATAGCCTGGGTGTCAAGACCTTTCATCTCGGCATAAGTATCCAGCTCATTGAAGTATGAAACTCTCAGCGCCAGATAAGTGTTTGCGAATAGTTTGACGGCTTCAGCCTCAGTGCTGCCCATGAAGAGCACAGGGACGTCGGGCTTTAAGGATCCAGCCTTGATCAGACCAGCAAAAGTATGGGCCGCCTCTTCAAGAGCATTTTCGTCATATCCGACAATGATGCGGCTAGGATAGAGATTATCATAAAGAGCCTTGCTCTCGCGAAGGAACTCGGGAGCGAAAATGATCTTAGGCGTCACCACCCTCATCGTTCCGTCAGCAAGGCGTTCCCTATACGAGAACTTCTCCCTGGCAGACCTCGTGAAGCCGACAGGAATGGTCGACTTGATGACCATCACAGCGTCCGGATTTGCTTCCAGCACCAGCTCGATGACCTCTTCAACATGGGATGTGTCGAAGAAGTTCTTCTTGGGATCATAGTTGGTCGGAGTGGCGATAACGACAAAGTCAGCGTCTTTGTACGCTTCTCTTCCGTCGAGTGTCGCTCTCAGTCGCAACGGCTTCTCAGTCAAGTATTTCTCGATATATTCGTCCTGGATCGGAGATATCTTTTTGTTGATTTTTTCCACCTTTTCAGGGATCACGTCGACCGCCACGACCTCATTCTCCTGCGACAGAAGCGTCGCCACACTCATTCCAACGTATCCCGTTCCCGCAACCGCAATCTTCTTCATATTTGTAAAATGTTTGTTATAATCGATATTGTTTTATTTCCTTTATTTCCGTCTTATGTGCAGCCTGATGCCTTCGGGGTGTTGCTGGCAGAAGGCGGCGGCATCATCGACCACGAGGGCGAGGTAGCCTCCGCCGCCCGCGCCGGGCATCTTCCAGGCGAGGACGCCGGGGGTGGCGGCCCATTGGGGGGGATGTCCTGGCCCTTCGACCCTTCGACGGGCTCAGGGACCGAAGATGCCGGTTGGTGAGCTTGCGCCGTGCTGAGCTTGTCGAAGTACCGAACCACCGGCCCTTCGACCGGTTGGTGAGCTTGTCGAACCACAGGGACCGGAGTGGTGGACACTGGCCGGACCATGCCGGGGAACATAGCGACCTGGGCGTCGAAGCTGTCGCGGTAGGCAGCAGCGAAGCCCTGGAGATCCATCGCCAGAATGGAGTTCCAGCAGCGGTCGGCCGCATCGGCAAGAGCCCGCACCTTCGGCTCGGTGATGTCCTTCCCTTCGACCACCGAGCAACCCGGACGACGAGGCTCCATCGGAATCATAACCAAGTGATTCTCAAGCCAATCCAGCACAACCGGATTCTCGCAAGTCTCAATCTTTTCAGGCCAGAAACGATTGTTGTAATAGTGTCTGGCGAGTCCCGGAACACAAATACCTATGGCATCCTGCGCCCCGGAGATAATGCCGTCGCTCCGCTCAGGATCGTTCTCGAAACAGAACACCAGCTTCGCCAGCATCTCCGGCTCCATGTCCGGCAGCTTCACCGGCCAAATCTTCTGGATCATCTTCCTCGTCGAAGTCGAGAGGCCGCAGCGGTCACGGACTTCGAATGTCGGCAACAAGCTGATTGTCAATGCCCAACCGGGTGCGAAATACGACACGTAGGGCTGGTCTATCCATGTTCCGGCCAAGTCCAATCGTGTAGGAATATTCGAGGATTCGGCCTTGAGGTCTGTTGATGAGCGAGCCTTGAGGCCCTCGGCGGGAGTGCGCTGGAGGACGACATATTCAATCCCCCGCTCCTCGCAGAACTTGCGCTTCTGCTCGCTGCTTCCGTCGGCGTTAACCACAAACACGTCGGGCTTCAGCGCCTCGACTGTCGGAACGAAGTCCATCACACCGTCACCGGCGTTGATGAAAGCGTCCTTGACGTAGCGTATCGCCTTGACCATGAACAGCCTTTCCTGCTCCGGGTAGAGGGTTTTATGGTTCTTGTAGTGCAGGACCGTGGCATCTGAGCCGATCCCGACGTACAGATCACCGTACGCCGCAGCCTGCCTGAAAAACTCCACATGCCCGCTATGCAACAGATCATAGCATCCGCTCACAAATACCTTTTTCGCCATTTTATCTTGCGTTTATTCTTTTAGCTCCTTTGCCTCCGCGCGCTTCCGGATCCGCATCCCCGGAGCCGCGCTTCCGGATCCGCATCCCTCGTCTGCTTTCCCCGATCTGTCGGATCGTTTCGAGGCAGAGGCTCTTGGTGATGTCGCCCTTGTCAAGGGACGGAATGTACTCCACGATGTCGAGGGAGCATAGCGAATGCCTCGCTCCTCGATGAAGCGGTCGATTACTGCCAGTACCGGCCCTTCGACCCCTTCGACAGGCTCAGGGACCGGTAAGACCTTGATGCCGTGCTCCCGCACAAAAACCCGCTCCCCTGGATCGATGCTCCTCGCTCCAAGCAGAAGCACATTCTCCGGAAGCAGCCGCCTCCTCGCCACCGCGCACCACCGCGGGTCGCCATATCCCATCAAAGCCGCCATCGGCATCCCATGAAGGTTGCCCGTCGGTGAAGTCTCGGGAGTATTCATGTCGCAATGGGCATCCAAATAGACCACCCCGACTCCCTCTGGCCCGAAATGCTCGCAGGCCGCAGCGATATTCCCGAACGCCGTGGAATGGTCTCCACCGATCACGAACGGCACATCGCCCCTCTCGAGAACCGCCGCCGAACGCTCACGCGTCAGCTCGGACACTTCGATAACCTGCTCTAATACACTTGTTTCCGCCGGCTCATCTAACGTGACATCCCCTCCATCCAGGAAAGCGCCCGAAAGCATGGCTTCCTCTTTGAGGATTCTGGCACCGGTACCGGCCCCTTCGACCAATCCCGACGCCCCGAAGTACACGCCGATGAGTTCTAGCTCCTCTTCAATCTCCCCCATCTAACTCTAGTATCCCCTACTTTTTTAATTCTTCCTGGATATATTCCAGACTCGCGATTTTCGCCTTTGTCTCTTCGAGCGACAGCCGCCTGGTGTTGTTGGAATTGAACTCCTCGATGGTCACCGCCCTGGTGTCGCCTTCCTTGAAGAACTTGTCGTAATTCAAGTCGCGGTTGTCAGCCGGCACCCGGTAGAAGTTGCCCATATCCTCGGCCTTGGCGCACTCCTCCTTCGTCAGGAGCGTCTCATACATCTTCTCGCCATGGCGTATTCCGATCACCTTGATGTTGTCCTTCGCCGTCCCTTTTACCCCCGGCCACTTGTCCGCGAACAGCTCGCAGACAGCCTCAGCCTGCGTCTGAATCGTGCAGGCGGGCGCCTTCTGTACGAGAATATCCCCGTTCTGGCCATGCTCAAAAGCGAACAGCACCAGATCGACGGCCTCGTCGAGGCTCATGATGAAGCGGGTCATCGAGGGCTCGGTCAGGGTGATCGGCTGCCCGGCGCGGATCTGGTCGATCCAGAGCGGAATGACGCTTCCGCGGGAGCACATCACGTTGCCGTAGCGGGTGCAGCAGATCTTCGTGGTCGTGGTCTGGCGGCTCTTCGCGACCGCAACCTTCTCCTCAATCGCCTTCGTGATGCCCATGGCGTTGATTGGATATGCCGCCTTGTCGGTGGAGAGGCAGATGACCGCTCCGACTCCGGCTTCGATCGCGGCGGTCAGGACGTTATCCGTCCCTATCACATTGGTGCGGACCGCCTCCATCGGGAAGAACTCGCAGGAAGGAACCTGCTTCAGGGCCGCGGCGTGGAATATATAGTCCACTCCGTGCATGGCCCCGCGGCAGCTCTCGAGGGAGCGCACGTCGCCGATGTAGAACTTGATCTTGCTAGCCACGTCAGGGAATTTGGCCTGATACTCGTGGCGCATGTCGTCCTGCTTCTTCTCGTCACGGGAGAAGATGCGGATCTCACCTATGTCGGTTCTGAGGAAC
>OMQO01000313.1 GCA_900313275.1 uncultured Bacteroidales bacterium | reverse complement strand
ATCTCGCGCTGGGTCTTACCTTGGGATTTTAATTCCTTGGCACGCTTGACCTCTTCGTCCCTTTGGGTAGCGGTCAGGTGATCGCGCTCACTCCCGTACCCGCGAAAACTGAACTGCAAGAAGTTGTTGGGCTTCTCTATCTCGCACACGATCACGTTATCCGCATCGTACTTGTAAGCCTCATTGCGCTGCTTAAGCTCTTTAATGTAGCGCATCTTAGAGTCCTTAGCACTCACACCGATGGCGAAAATGCTATCAGCGAAATTGCTGAGCATCTTACTCCCTGCCAAATCGTTCACGGTGATGGGATTTGACATGTTACGCTTAGGGGTGTGAGCCAAGATGAGTATAGAGAGGCCATGTTTGCGCCCTAAAGCCTTCAGCCACTTCATGAGCGGCAGAGCACCCTTTGCCTGCTCCAGCTCGTTGCTAAAGAAAGTGATGTTGTCGATGACAAGAATCTTCACTCCGTGATCAACCACGAGTCTCTCTAAAGACGTTCTGAGATAGTCCTCGAAACTGTATCCGTCCGGGCACTCAGCATCAGGGTTAATCTCAACGCGCAACAGATTAGGCGAGAAATGGTGAATACTACCATCATCACCGCTGTAACGCTTCAAGAACTGCATCTCCGACAACTCGAAGTCGCAGTAGGCTACTTTTTGCGCGGACGCATCCATAGCCAGTCCCAAAATGGAACTGCCGTTACTAATGGCGTCGGCAATCTGATAAGCAAGAATAGTCTTGCCGAGGTTAGTGTCGGAGTACAGGATGCAGTTCTCACCCTCGTACCACAATTGACCGAACAGACGGCGGCGAGGCGGCCTGTTCTTGGCATCCATGATGACCTGATTAGCCGATTTGACCGTGAACAGCCCCACGTTGGGGTCCTCCTCCGGATTGTCGATCAGCGAGAAGTCGGGACCAGAGGCGCTAGCCTCGTTAGAACCAGTGCTCACCACCTCAGGACTCTCCATCGGATTGTCGATCAGCGAGAAATCATAGCCATCGGTGAGGTTATCGGCTGTTGCCGCAACTTCACCCAACTGTTTCGTTGAATCATGGCCGTCAACGAGGTCGTCCCTCTTGACGGGGAAGGGATATTCGCCCAACGCCTCCTTCGGGGGAGTGAACGCCTTCTTCGTACTTTCGAATGGATAAGTCCATTTCTTAGGCCTACTCATACGGCATCTCCTTCCTGGGTGTCACCACCCTCCATGATTCTACGGACGTCACTCATACGATATCTATAGGTGCCGCCCACGGTTGAAGCAGGAACCAGGTACTTCTCCTTTTGCCAGCGCCATATCGTCACTGCGCTCTTACCGGTGATCTCCATCACCTTCTCGCGAGTGATATAGGTCTCGGCCTTGGAATCAGCGATGACCTGTTCCAGTTCACGCTTGGTCTCAGCGATTGCATATTGAATCGCCTCCACCAGGTCGCCCAGTGTGATCGACACTTGCAGGCCCGGGCACTCCTTAGCAAGCTGTAATAAAGAACTATAGTCCTTCATTGTAGTAATAGGTCGGGCTAGCCTTCGGTTCAGGACCCACCTTGCCGGTCTTCCGCTTATGGCTCGGCTGCTCGGCTCTCGGTATACACCTCTGCATCCAGTCCAAGCAGGTCCACGCGGCGGTTGACGATGCAAAGTTCGGGAAAAGGCTACCGTTCGAGGATTTGGGACTGGATAAAATAATAAAGGCGCTGATTAACAGCGCCTTACAATTTTTTTCGGGGATTGCAATGGGGATTAATTGGGGATTGACCGTTTTTACTGATGGGAGCTATAAAAAATCACTCAGTCACGATTTATCAACTTTGAAATCAGAGTGAAGATAATAAAACCTTTTCTGAAACAGTTCACTGGGCGAATACTTATTCGGACGCAGATCTTGAGGGTAAGGTTGGCCAACTATTTTACAGAAAGCGCGGAACCAACCTGCAAACGTTTTGTGCTTTTTGATATGATATGGGCAGCGACGAATCATAACAGCCAGCATCCCCATTTCCCTTTGGGTTGTAAGCTGTTTCATGTCTCCGACCAGCCTTGAGAAATAGTCGAAATGCCCGCCCATGCCCTTGAACTGTGCCTTGAAATAGCCGGATAACTCTTCGACATCAATGTTGTCGATATGGAAGATTTCTTTCTTTTTCCCTTTAGCCTCGTCATTCTTCGCTGTTGCATTACTCTTTGAGGTCTTGGTTTCCAAATCCACGTTTACGGATGAGGATGCCGTTGGCGATTGCTGCGGTGTTGGCGGAACTATCAGATCACGAATGGCCACGCAGTACTCGTCG
>OMQO01000146.1 GCA_900313275.1 uncultured Bacteroidales bacterium | reverse complement strand
CCTGAATGGGCCCCTTTCCCTGCTGTACTCAAAGGGAAGGTCCGTCTATCTGGCAGTGAGGCTACCAATCCAGTGGCTGTAGGTGATGTCGTGGAGTATGAATATTCAGAAGAAGCTCCATCGATTACGCATCCCGCAAGCATCGTGGAAGTAGCTGAAAGAAAGAACTATGTGATTCGAAAATCCACGAATCTCTCAAGGCAGTCCCACGTCATAGCCGCTAATTTGGACAGAGCCTTTATCGTTGTGACTTTGTATTTTCCGGAGATTAAACTCCAATTCCTGGACAGGATTCTTCTTACTTGCGAAGTCTATGGTATTCCAGCGACTATTGTCCTTAATAAAGTTGACATATTCAGAAAGGAATTCCCTGAGGAACTAGCTGATTTTCATAGGATTTATGAGAGCGCCGGATACCCTGTCATAGAGACTTCCGCTTTGACTGGGGAGGGAATTGAGTCGCTGAGGGAAGCGATCGGCCTCGGCGAGAACGGTGGAATCTGCCTTTTCACGGGTGAATCCGGAGTAGGGAAGTCGTCCATTATCAAAGCGTTAGACCCGAGTCTTAATCCTAAGATAGGGGACATCTCTATCGCCCATCTTCAAGGCAAACACACTACCTCCCTCTATGAGATGTATCCTCTTTCTTCAGGAGGTTTCATAATAGATTCGCCCGGGCTGAGAGGCTTTGGTCTTGTGGATCTTAAGAAAGAAGAAATCGGTCTATATTTCCCTGAGATGCTTCGTGAGATGAAGGGCTGTCGCTTTACCCCTTGCACCCACACTCACGAGCCCGGTTGCGCTGTCAAACAGGCGGTTGAAGAGGGAAGAATCTCCCCGGAACGCTATAATTCCTATCTCGGAATGCTCGAGGAAGACAAGAAATTCCGCGCTTGACTTGCATAAGAAGCGATATTCATTTATCTTTGCACAATAGTAAAAGGCTTTATAATATAACATGGTACTAGAAAAACAGGTGTTTCTGTTTCTTAACATCGTGCATAACAGCATGAAGCAAAAGCTGACGGAGACCTTCAAGGGGGGTGGGTTCAGCCTCTCTCCGGAGCAGTTCCTTGTGATGGACACTCTTTGGGATGAAGGCGTGCTGACTCAGCAGCAGATCGCTGACATCACGATGAGAGACAAGAATTCAATCGTAAAATTGATTGATGGCCTTGAGAGTAGGGAATTGGTTCGGCGCTCCTCGAATCCTGATGACAGACGCCAGAACCTGATTGAAGTCACTCCATATTCCTTGAGCGTACGGGAGAAAATCGAAGCTCTGGCGTACGAATCTGTATGCGAGATCCTCGGGGACATCAAGAAAAAGGCTCTGGAGACATTCGTGAAGGTGTTGGCCAGAATGGAAATTAACATGGATCCAACCTCGGACCTCGAGTCCATGGCTGAGAAATATCCAACAAATAAAGATAATAATGGGTAAACTATATGACCTTCTTATGAAGGATTACCGTCTGAAGGAGGGCCTTAACGCCTGCATCAATTGCGGGACCTGCACGGCGATTTGTCCTGCGGCTGAGTTCTACCGGTACGACCCTCGCCAGATAGTTGACATAGTTCAAAGCCAGAATGACGAGGAGATAGAGAAACTCCTTAAGAGCGACACTATCTGGTATTGCGGCGAATGCATGAGTTGTGTGACCCGCTGTCCTAGGAAAAATGGTGCGGGATTGATAATAATGTCCTTGAGAAACCTCTCGATTGAGCTTGGTTATTTCATTGAGTCCGAGAAGGGCCGACAACAGTATCTTCTTACTAAAGACCTGTGTTCCAATGTCTTGGACTACGGCTACTGTGTCTATCCAAGAAGGTTCGACTATGCTGGCCACCCGGAGGCCGGAAGGGTCTGGGAATGGGAAGAAAAGCATCTTGATGATGTCTTTGAGCGGCTAGGAGGCAATCTTGACGGCAAGGGTCCCGGAGCTATGAGGCGTATTCCTCAGGAGGACTTGGACCAATTGAAGGCGATTTTTGACATCACTGGAGCCACTGAAAGGATGGAAGCTGTGAGGAAAGCGGGGGAGAAGAAGGCGGCTGAGTGGGGGCTTACTGAAGAGGAATTCATCGCCAAAATCTACACTGACAGCGACCCTAAACATTTGAATCATTAGGATCATGATCTACGAAGGAAAGCAGAAGATCTGGTCGGAGTACCAGAAAGAGATACCGGACGACCATTATTTCTATGTCCGCAGTTGCATCAGACAGTCATTTTTCCCGGCCTCCGAGGCCACATTCCTTGACATCACGAGGAATAAGCTAGGCAAGGATATATTCGAGACAGAGCATCACACCACTTGCGGTGGCATCGCATACCACAGTGACACGATCCCGCAGGAAACTGTGATGACCATAATCGCCCGCCAGTTCGCACTGATGGCCAAAAATGGGTATGAGAACTATGTGTGCTCATGCATCACCTCGTTCGGCCTTTATTGCGAGACGATGGAGACTTGGAGGGAGTTCCCCGAGCTGGAAGCGAAAATCCGGGAGAATCTGTGGAAATCCTGCAAATTGGAATTCGCCAAGCCGAAGTTCCTGATTCACGCCAGCGACCTTATCTATAAATATCGCAACCAGATAGCCGCCCAGGCGGTACGCAAACTGGTGAATGTCCACACCGGGGAACCATTGAAAGTTGTGGAACATATTGGTTGTCACTATTCTAAGATGTTCCCATCAAAAGGCGTTGGTGGTGCGGAATATCCCTATGTCCTCGTCGGAATGGTCGAGGCCTGGGGAGGGGAGATCGTGGATTATCCGGAAAGGCGCCATTGCTGCGGTTTCGGTTTCAGGCAGTATTTCATCAAGGGCAACAGGGGATATTCCCTCTCCAACACCCACAAGAAGTTCGAGAGTATGGAACCTTTCAAGCCCGATCTCATCATCACAAACTGCCCAGGATGCCCGTATTTCCTTGATAGGTGGCAGTATGTTATCGCGGAATCAACCGGCAAGACCTATGGCCAGGACGGCCACGGGATTCCTGCTTTGACCTATGAGGAAGTGGCGGGTCTTGTGATGGGCTACGATCCTTGGGATCTCGGCCTGCAGACCCACCAGGTCGGTGTGGAGCCGCTTCTGGACAAGATGGGAGTTGAATACGATCCCGCGAAAAAGTACTTGGGAAAGGGAGGAAAGGATATTGGAATGCCTTCACCTTGCGCTTGTTTGAAATAGTAGGATTATGAAGAATAATATATTGATAATCGGCGGCGGCCCTGCTGGTCTTGAGGCTTCCGCACAACTCCAAAGGATGGGTTATAACGTCATCCTGATCGAGAAGTCACCCAAACTTGGAGGTCATCTTGCCCAATGGGACCGTCTTTTCCCGGACAGCGTCCCCGCAGACGAGGTGCTAGGAGGCTTGCTTCGTGGTACTGATGGGGTCAAGTGCTTCACTGACACTGATGTGCGCGCGATCAACCGTCTTGACAAATCCTATAATGTGAGGCTCACGAACGGCATCACGGTTTTGTCCGACGCTGTCCTTGTGGCATCCGGTTTCGACCTTTTCGATGCCGTCAAGAAAGAGGAATATGGCTATGGAATCTACGATCAGGTCATGACAAACGCTGACCTCGAGGCTTATTTCAAGACCGGGTCTGACCGCAGGATCGAGAATCCGCGCAGGATAGGATTCGCCCATTGCGTGGGGTCCAGAGATGAGAAATCAGGCTGCAGATCATGCTCTAAGGTATGTTGTGCGACCGCTGTCAAGCAGGCCATCGAGATGAAGCAGGCATTCCCCAAGGCGGAGGTGTTCTGCTTCTACATGGACCTTCGTCTTTTCGGAAGGCATTATGAGGACATCTATCTTAAGGCCCAAAAGGAATATGGGGTCAGGTTTATTCGTGGAAGGGTGGCGGAAGTGTCTGAAAACTACGATGGTACGCTTTTGGTTAAGGCTGAGGACACAGTCGCTGGAAAGCCCTTGAAAGTCACCCTTGACCTCCTTGTCCTGATGGCTGGAATGAGGCCTTCAGCCTCCGGAAAGGCCATCGGAGACCTGCTTGAGATGACTGTCGAAGAGGATGGCTATTTTGCTGTCAGAAGTGGTATCGCGGCAAGCCAGCGAAGTCCTATTCCCGGAATATTCCTCGCTGGAGCAGCCACTGGTCCTAAGACCCTTCCGGAGACCCTCGCTGATGCGAGGGCTGCGGCGATGGAGGTTGACAGGTATCTCACGGAGATATTCCCGGATGCCAAGAATTACAAACAACTGGTCAGGGAGAGATGGTAGATTTCGGTTTCGGGCTTGTGCCCAGCTCCAGGATTAACCTGGACCTGTTTGACAGGGAGAAATACGAAGAGCTTGTCTCCATCGAACCTGACGCTCGGATCTGCATGGCTTGCGGAAGTTGCACGGCTGTATGTACAGCGGGGCAATTCACTACCACCAGCTTGCGGGAGGCTATTGAGGACATATTCAACGCCAAGGATGACAAGGCTTTGGAGGCTTTGAAGGCGTGCCAGCTTTGTGGCAAATGCTCGATGGTCTGCCCCCGGGGGATCAACACGAGGCATCTTATCCTTTCTATAACTAAAGTGTATTCAAAGAAATGACACCTCTGTTCTATATGCTCGCCGCCCAGGCCGCTGATCCGGAGGTGATTGACAGGATACCTTCGGGCTACAGCCATTTTGTCATCCCTTTCACAATCGGGATTACATTCATGTTGTGCTGGATAGGTGTGGGATGTGTCAGGTTGTTGGCCGCTATTCCTAAAGCAGACAGGATTAAGTTCTGGAAGTCCCTTCTTATTCCAAAGACGATAGTTAAGAACCTGAGGGATCTTTTTGGAGACTGCCTTTTCCATGTCAAGATTTGGCTGCGAAAGCCCCTGCTTGGATATATGCACTCTGCGATAGCCTTCGGTTGGTTTATGCTGATAGTTTTGGGGCATATTGAGGTGGCGCTATTCGTGCCTGCCCGTCTCAATGTCACAAGAGGAGGACTCTTCTATCCGATTTTCTACAGGTATTTCGTGTGGGTGAATCCTGGCCACACGACATTGCGCGGCTCATTCTTCTTCTTCCTGATGGACTTCTTCCTGCTTTATGTCCTTTCTGGAATAGCTTTGGCTATCTTCAAGAGGTTCAGGTCCATAGTCCTTGGCATGAGACACACGACAAAGCCTTCCCTGGCGGACCGTGTGGCTTTGTACAGCCTTTGGCTAATTTTCCCTCTCAGATTGTTGGCCGAGAGTTTCACCGCCGACCTTAGTGGTGGTAGTTTCCTGACGGTGGGAGTCAATCATTTCTGGCATTTCCTTTTCGGAGACAAACTTTGGTTCACACCTTGCTGGTGGGCATATTCCATATGTCTTGGGCTGTTCTTCGCCGCGATGCCTTTCAGTCGCTATATGCACATTCTGACAGAGGTGCTTTGGATATTGCTTCGCAATGCGGGAATCAAGCCGAATCATCCTCGAAAGGGTGTGGCCGAGGCTGAAATCTACGCATGCTCAAGTTGCGGACTCTGCCTTGACGCTTGTCCGATGAATGTTCAGAAGAAGAATTTGAAGTATT
>OMQO01000189.1 GCA_900313275.1 uncultured Bacteroidales bacterium | reverse complement strand
CGCTCCAGAATAGGCGCCACGGAACGGGATCGACAGCGACTCGGAACGGCCGATCATCACAGCCAGGTTGTCGCCGAAGGTGCCAGCCACTCCCACCTGGACGTCAGGGTAGGTCGTAGTGATCCTGGCCGTGCGGGAGATACCGTCTGGCTCGGCGTAGGTAGCGCCCGTGCTGTATGGATAAAGGCCCCACACATAGTCCTTCGAGTCATCGTCGTCATTGCTGCTTCCGGTGATGGACGCTATGTAGCCCTTGAACTTCACGATGGGCTCGGGGCTGGTGTTCATCGAGGTGAACTCGGCCTCCTCCCCGGCGCTGAAGACCTTGATCTTGTCCCCGGGAGACCAGTAGTTCTTTCCCTCAGTCTCGTTGTAGGAGGTCCTCGTCTCGTCCTGGGCGTCGGAGATGCTAGCCGTGATGATCACCTCACGGAGCTCTTTTTGCTGTCCCTCGGCCTCAGGGCCTTGAATGTCTAACTCACCACTTTGGCAAGAAGCGATGGCAAGCATGGCCACCAAAGGGAATAAGAGTCTGAAACTCAATTTGATAGGATTCCTCATGGTATTGTTCATTTTATTAATCTCTTACTGACAAAAACTAAAGGTCGGCCACAATGGGGCCATAGGTGTCTTGCCACTGATTCTCATAATCTTGATGATCAGCGTATGTGGTGTGTATCTTCTTGAAACGGAAAGTGTCAGCTGTCGCTGATTGACCGTACATGAAGGCATAAGTATTAACTGATGTCGGAATCGGGCCGTAGAAATAGACATCCAGCTTGTCGTAATTGCGAAGTGTAGAACTGGTATCGGTGAATATGGCCGCTCCAATAGTCGTGAGGCCAGCTCCCAGTTTCAGAGTAGTCAGGCCTCTTGTGTGAGAAAATGCCTCAAGCTGGATCTCAGTGACAGAAGGCAGTTCAAGATACTCCAGTTGTCCACAATGCGCGAATGCTTGCTGGGAGACTATCTGAAGGCGAGGGAGGGTCACATGCTTGATCTTAGCGCTTGAGAAACAGCTTAATCCAAGGCTGGTCAAGTTCGGCAGATTGATTACCTCATTAGTGATATCCGCCGAGGATCCAATACTCTTCAATTCTAAAGTGTTTAAGAACGCACATTGCCCCAAAGTCGTAAGTGCTGAAGGGTCAGCGAGTTCCACAGACTGTAGCTTCCAGCAGGCATCAAACGCGTGAGCGCCGATCGATGTGACCGCGCCGAACATGGCCGACTGTATCACTTTGCATGCGTTGAAGGCGTACTGACCGATGGAGGTGACATTGGGGAAATAAAGCATATTGGCCACATTCACATTAGCAAGCAACCCACAGTTTTGGAAAGCCCTGTCGCCAATGCTTGTCACAGTGCCGTTATAGAGCAATGTTTTAAGCGACGTGCAGCCAGAGAACGCATATCTCGGGATAGTCGTGATATTCCCTACTTGTACCGAGGCCAACTCGTTGCAGCCATGGAACGCGAACTCGCCTAAGGAGTTCACATTCCCCGCGAACGCTTCAATCTTATCACAATCTTGGAAAGCATAATTCCCGACCTGGACATCATAATAACCGAGATAAATCGCGGAGTCATAATTAATCCATGAGATTTTGTCTCCTACCATCGAGGAACATGAGTGGAACGCCCACGCGCCGACAGAGGTGATGGACGGACCGCCTGAGGCAGGCTGCCTGAAGGGCCACCTCAGCAAATTGGAGCACCCGTCAAACGCGTAACTGCCCACCGTGGTGACTGTATTGGGCATGGAGACATATTCGACTTTCGTCTTTATGGCATTGGCGGAGAAGATCAGATTAGGAATAGTATTAACGTTACCGTCAAAGCTTGCGACAAAGATGTTGGTCTCTTCTATTGACTCTGGAATATCCACCATCGGGATGATCTTTGTTGTGCCGGACGTGTACGGGAAGGCGGTGTTGCCAACAAGGCTGATGTCAGTGTAGGGAGTGAAACTGGCTGGAGTGGAAGTGTCTCCATCAACTAGGGAGTACCAGATCTCCTTGTTGGTCTGGTAAATAACCATTTGACTCGCGTAATCAGCCCAGCCCTCCGCGGTGGTGTATGCGGTGTAACCAGCCCCGGGAATCTCAATCACCATGTCCGCAGGTGTGTTGGCGAGCGCATTGTTTCCGAGAGTGGGTGGAGTGGCGCCTTCCATCCTGATTTTGGAAAGGTGGCCACAATTGGCGAAAGCGTTTTGACCCATCTGCTGGACGCTCTCCGGTATGGTGACAGTCTCGATGCTTGACACGTAAAAGGCACACTGATTAATCATAGTCACACCTGAGGGAAGGATAGCCTCCTTAAGTGTCGAATATGCCATCGAATATGCGGAGATCCTCGTGACTTCCGAAGGAAGCGTGTAAGTCTGTCCATCCATTCCGCTTGGAGCGAAACTAACCAAGGCTCCGTTGGTGAACACAAGACATTTCCCGTCATCGGATGCGAACTTGCCGCTGAAAGAGGTCAAATTCCTGCACATGAAAAATGGATTACCGTTAAATGTGTTGCCATAGAATCCCAAATAACGGACCGAGTCGGGAATCCTCACTTCCTGGAGATTCGCGCATCCTTCGAAACTCATATAATCAATGCTTTCCAATCCTTCAGGCAAATCGATGCTTGAGATGGCGGTGTAAGCGAAGGCATCGGGATAGATACGCTTCAGATTGGCGCTCAGCAGGACATCGGTGAGATTCTCGCACTCCGAGAAAGCCGCCTCGCCTATTTCCTCGACAGTGTCAGGCAGAGTGACCGAGACCAGGCGATCCTCGCCAGCGAGAGCCTCGGCATCGACCTTTGTGATAGGGGCCGTGAACTGGATGACACCTATGCCTCCGTTATCGTTGGGAGCCTTGCAGCCGGAAGCGAGGAGGGAGTTGCCCGTACTTGAGTCGACCGCGTAGGACACCGCCTCACCGTCACTGGTCGTGTAAAAGATCTGGTTGGGCTCCACCAGAGGCTGGTAGCGATCCTTATACGATTCCCAATACTGCTCATTCTTGTAGTAGTTGATAAGGTTGGCGGGAACATAGATCGGGCAGTTGTTGGTGCGGAACATGTTTCCAGGATTAGCCCATGTCGAGGATGCCTCAATCACCGTACTGGACCGCATGATCTTTATCCAGTTGAGACGCGTGCAGTTCATGAACGCGTACTGGTTGATCATGGACACACTGGCGGGGATGGTGAGCTCAGTGATCTTGCAGGACATGAACGAGTAATCGAGGATGGCCTGAAGCCGGCTCGGGAGAGTGATGTGGCTTATGGTCGCACCGACGAAAGAGAAGATGCCGATCACGGTGACGTCGGATGGGACCTCATAGCTCGCTCCGGTCATTCCGCCGGTGGCGAAACTCCTGACTGTACCGTTATCAATGAGGCACTTACCGTCAGATGAGGCGTACCTCCCGTGGAACGTGGTCAGAAAAACGCAATCCATGAAAGGATTGCCGATCACCGGCCGTGTGCCCGATAGGGGCATGCTGTAACCGAGGGAGTCAACCGAGTTGGGGATTGTCACCTCGGTTATCGGGATGTTCTGGAACGCACAGTTGTCAATTCGGCGGATCCCCTCAGGGAGACTCAAGCTGCTTATCGCGGTGTCCCAGAAAGCGTCCTCCTCTATGACACGAACATTCGGGCCGATCTCTATCTCGCTCAAGGCCATGCACTGAGCGAAAGCCCCTTGCCCGATCGTCTCGACGGTCTCCGGCCAGAAGACTGAGGTCAGCTTCCGGTTGTTTTCAAAAGCGTAGTTATCTATCTTGGTGACAGGCCCTTTGAAACGGAGGATTCCCACCCCACCATTGTCCGAAGGGGCGACACAATTGTCGGTGTCAACCTCGTTGACGGCCACGCCAGTGTTCATGGTGCCGTACTCCGCCACAGAGTTGTCGGATGTCACGTACCAGATCTCGTTGATGCCCTGGGTCGCGGACCGCACCCAGCCAGTGCTGACGCCGTCGGAGATGTTCTCCGGGTTCTCGATCCTCACGTCCACAGGCTCCGACAGGTTCCTGAACCTGATCCTGTTCAACGGACGGTTCGCCCTCAGCTCGTAGGTGCCCTCGTAAC
>OMQO01000117.1 GCA_900313275.1 uncultured Bacteroidales bacterium | reverse complement strand
CTGACAAAGGTGTCGTGGCCGATTTCAAGGCGGAGGATCCCGCTCTTCCGATCCAGTTCATTCACCTTACCTTGAGTGATGGGGAAGTCTATTTCGTCTCCAATCAGGGAGACCATCCTATACAGTTTGACGGGATGTTCAGGGTCAATGGCAAAGCCCCGGAATTGTGGAATCCTCTAACTGCCGAGACTCGCTTACTACCTGAATACAAGGCACTTACAAAGACCACTAAGATCCCTATGCGCCTTGACGCGTTTGAGAGTTCATTCATCGTGTTCAGGAATGACGCTCAAAAAGTCGATCCCGCAGGGAAGAATTACCCTGACCAGGTTCTTGTGGCTGAGGTCGCAGGCCCTTGGAAGGTCGCTTTCCAGGAGGGAAGAGGTGGCCCTGAGTCACCCGTGACGTTTGACAAGCTCAGCAACTGGACCCAGTCAACTGATCCGCATATAAAATATTTCTCGGGCACCGCTGTCTATTCCAGCTCTTTCAAACTTAAGAAGCTTCCCACCAAGCCGGTTTACATAGATCTTGGAAAGGTGATGGTGATGGCAAAGATCAAGGTGAACGGGGAATATGCCGGGGGAGTCTGGACCGCTCCTTATCGTCTGAATATCACCGACTTCCTAAAGAAAGGGGATAATACTGTTGAGGTGGAGGTCGTGAATTGCTGGAGGAACAGGCTCATCGGAGAAAAGGAGGTTATTCCTGAATCCGAGCGCTTCACCTTCCAAACCTCGACTTATCTTGATGCCAAATCCGAGCTCCAGAGCTCCGGCCTCCTTGGCCCTGTCCGCATCCTCTCCATCGACTACAATCTTCTGTAAACAATGCTAAAAGACAAAAAAAGGACCGCCTCACGACGGTCCTTTTTCTTGTGGTTAGAGTGTTCCGTGATTATTTGGCGTAAGACTCCTTCACGAAGTCAGAACCAAGGAGGTAGTCGGCGCAAGCCTTGATGCTAGGATTCCAGTCACCTTTTGTGAAGCCCTCAAGCTCCACAATGTAGTCCTGAAGGCCAGCGACCTCAGCGTTGTTGAAGATAGCGTCGAATCCGACCATTCCGCTCTCACCAAGCTCATAGTGATCCTTGATGTGAAGCATCTTGAAGCGGCCAGGATATTTCCTGAAATACTCTACAGGGTAAGCCTGACCCATGCAAGCCCAGTACACGTCCATCTGGAAGAACACATAGTTGGGATCGGTGTTCTCGAGCATGAAGTCATAGACAACCTTGTCCTCAACTTTGCGGAACTCGTGGGAGTGGTTGTGATAACCGTAACCCATTCCAGCTTCAGCGCATTTCTTTCCTATAGCGTTGAAATAGTCACAATAGGTTTTGAGATCCTTGAGGTTGTCGGGAATAGGGAAGCTGGGAGTAACGATATACTTGCAGCCGGCTGCTTTGTGGGCAGCGATAGCCTTGTCCCACCACTTCATAGACTCATCGAAATTACCAGAAGCCAATTCCTCAGCGGAGAGGGAATGACCGACATGGCTGGACATTGACTTGAGACCAGCAGCCTCAAGATCAGCCTTGTACTGCTCGGGGGCTACTCCATAGAGCAAACCCTGCTCGCCATCATAGTTGGCTGCCTCAACAGCGGTGTAACCCATTTCGGCGAGAGCCTTGAAGACTTCCTCATGGTTGGCGGCGTACTTCTCGGCGTTGCCGATGACATTCCTGATGCTGTAGAGCTGGAGACCGATCTCCTTCTTAACAGGCTCCTTGGCCTTGGGCTGACCACATCCTGCCATAAGCAGGAGAGATGCCATAAGAATAAAAGCGCTTCTCATTTAGTCAAGGATTTTAATACGGATATTACGATACCACACATCGTTGCCATGATCCTGGAAACCGATGTAGCCCTCGTGGGCGTCGCCACCAAGATTGTTCAGCAGCTCGAAGGCAAGAGGCCATTTCTCCTGGGAGAACTTGCTGTCCTGAAGCATCTCCGTCCATTTCGGGGTCCAGAGATGATACTCGAGGACATTCTCACCATTCTGGCCGTGAACCACAGTGCCTTGGTAGACCATGATGCTACCAGTGTTCCACTCCTCGAAAGGATTCTGGTTCTGGGGATTGGCAGGAATCATGTCGTAGAGCGAAGCGCTCTGGCGGTTGCCATCCTTGCCGAGTTTGGCGTCAGGGTGGTTGGCGTTGTCGAGAATCTGGTACTCAGGTGATGAGATGTAGATCGGCTCGTACTGCACGGTGCCATCATCCTTCTTAGTCGTGACCTCACGGGCGAGATAGAAGACTCCGGAGTTGCCTCCCTTGGAAATCTTCCAATCGAACTTCATCTCGAAATTCTTGAATTTCTTGGCGAAGATGATGTCGCCACCGTCTCCGGACTGGGACTCGCCGGCACCGGTACCCGAGAATTTGAGGCAGCCGTCCTCAATGGTCCAACGGGCGGGGACCTTGTCTTTTCCGTAGCCCCTCCAACCGTTCAGGGAGGTGCCGTCGAATATCACGATGTAACCTTCGTCGTCCACGGGGAATCCAGCCAGATCAACTTGAGCGTTCTCAACAACCTCGTAGGCAGGCACGCCGTTGTCTTCTGCTGCGGCAGCGGCTTTCTTGTTCTTGCATGCGGACAGTGACAGGACCGCTGCCGCGCACGCTGCGATAACTAAGATTTTCTTCATAATATAAATAAATGATTTAGAGATTATTCAGGCATATCAGGGAGAACATATCCCTCGCGGTACTGACGCTTGATGAGGCTAGCCGCGAACTCGCGTGCGTTGACTGGCTCAGTGAAGGTCTTGTTGAAGGTCGGGTGGCCATCTTTGATGGTGAAGCCATCGTGGATCTGGAACCGGATCTTCGCCTCAGCGGGGATATTCGTGAACTTCATGTTCGGGCCATCCCACTCGAGGACCTGATTGAGATCCTGCAGCCTGACGGCGGCGACACCGAGGTCGACCATCTCGACGAACGGACCAGCCATGCTGAAGTCGGAGTTGGAACGGACGAAGTTGTCAGGATCGACCATGCACTCCTTGCAAGCGCGGATCCAGTCCTGCTGATGGGAGAGAGTAACCTCGCGGTAGGCGTGAGGAACCTGAGGCTTGCGGCCGGAGACAAGGTAAGGCCTGTTGCCGTAGCAACCTACGACCATGATGTCCTTGGTGCCGTAGAATATGCTGCAGCCACCATCGATGTTGAGATTGACACCCTCAGGAATACCCTCGGGACGCTCAGGCTTGAAGCCACCGTCGTACCAGCGGACCTCGACCTCGGGAAGGGCGAGTTTCGGCAGGTTCTCACGGGCGGGGAAGGTAAGCTTGATCATCTCAGCGCTCGGGCAGCAGTCGGTAAGGACCGGAGTTGAGCTGGCCTGGGCCTTGATCGGGTAGCCAAGCTTCAGACCGACGAACGGGACATGCATGATGTGGCAGGCCATGTCACCCATGGCACCGGTGCCGAAGTCCCACCAGCCGCGGAAGTTCCAAGGATGGTAGATCTCGTTGTAGTCACGCATAGGAGCGGGACCGATGAAGGCGTCCCAGTTCAGGGTTGAAGGAATAGGCTGAACCTCAGAGGGTTTCTCGAGTCCCTGAGGCCAGATAGGACGGTCGGTGAAGCAGTCGACGCGGGTGACCTCTCCGATCTCACCGTTCCAAAGCCATTCGATAGCCTGGCGGGTACCTTCGCCGGAAGCTCCCTGGTTACCCATCTGGGTGGCAACCTTGTGCTTGGCGGCAAGTTTGGTGAGGAGGCGTGCCTCATAAACTGTCAGGGTGAGGGGCTTCTCGACATACACATGCTTCCCGGCGGCGATGGCCTGGGCAGCGATTATGGCGTGGGTATGGTCAGCTGTCGCGACCATGACGGCGTCCGCCTGGTCGAGCATCTCGTCGAACATCACACGGTAGTCATTGTATTTCTTCGCGTTGGGATATTTCTTGAAAATATGGTCGGCATATTTCCAGTCAACATCGCAGAGTCCGATGATGTCCTCGGTCTCCATCTCACGGAGATCAGCGGCTCCACGTCCTCCGATTCCCACTCCCAGGATCTTCAGTTTCTCCGGGGGAGCCACCTTTTTCTTCTTTTTGTCTTTCTTGGGGCTCTCACCAGCCATGATGATGCCTGGGGCGACCGCCAATCCGGCCGCTACTGCTGTTCCCTTCTTAAGGAAAGAGCGTCTTGACATGTCGTTGCTCATTTTGCTTAGTAATTATGTGTGTGTTAATAAGTTCCGTTCGTTAAAGCTCGTCAAAGTCCACATCGGTCTTGGGAGCCTCTGGAGAACGCCAGCCGTCATTCTCGCGCTCGGGAATGTCCTTGAGGAGATTCTCTTTCATGTAAGCGATCACTTCCTCAAGTCCCTCGCGGAATTTGTCGAAATCTTCCTTGTAGAGGAAAATCTTGTGTTTGTCAAAGGAGAAGCTGCCGTCCGCTTCCTGTCTTCTCTTGCTTTCGGTGATTGTGAGGTAGTAGTCGTTGTTGCCCTTGGTTGTCTTAACGTCGAAGAAATACGTACGCTTGCCGGCCCTGACAGGCTTTGACCACACGTCGTCCGAGTTGCGGTCAGGATAGAAGGACCGCTCGTTTTCGTCTTTATACATCTGTGATGAAAGTTTGTAATCATACAAATGTAATAAAAATCTCAAATTGTGTATTATATTTGCATAAAAAATCGCGACTATCATGCTCAATAGAAGAATCCTGCGGATAAAAGCCTTCAAAGTGCTATACAGCTACGCCGAGAATCCCGCGATGACTCTCGCCGAGGTGGAATCGGCTCTTGAGACTTCCTGTGAGGCCACGAGGTCCCTTTATCTTCTGATGCTGGACATCATTCCAGCCATCACACGAGAAGCAGCGGCCAGGATCGAGAACGCCCGGGGCAAGTTCAACCCCACTGAGGAGGAGAAGAATCCGAACATGAAATTCGTGGAGAACTCCATCGCTCCGCTTCTTGACGCTGATCCGGATCTGAACAAGATACTCTCCCGCCGCAAACTCTCATGGGAGCCTTTTGACGCCTTCATAAGGGAGACTTATGACTCAATTCTTACCAAAGACTATTTCAAGCGTTACATGGCCGATCCGGTCCGCTCGATTGCTAAGGACACGGCTCTTTTCATCAAGATCTTTGAAGAGGAATTCGTTGATTCTGAATCATTGGCGGACATCCTTGAGGATCTTTCCATCTGGTGGGTTGACGATCTTGCCTATGCTTTGACCGTATGTTGTGACACCCTTAAGTCTCTTTCCAAAGGTAAACGATGGGAGTTGCCTCCTCTGTACCGCAGTGAGATGCTCACTCCCAAGCCTGCGGAGAGCGACAAGACATTTGTCACCCGGCTGCTCAGGACTGCCTATTCCTGCTATGACAAGTATTTCCCGTTGGTCGCCTCAAGCACCGATCAGTGGAAGGAGGATCGCCTTTTCACGACCGATACTGTGCTGATAGTGATGGGTTTAGCCGAGGCGAAGGCATTTCCCGCCCTTCCCGCGCAAGTTACGATCAACGAGTATGTGGAGATTTCTAAATACTACAGTACTCCGAAGAGCCGCTCATTCGTCAATGGTCTTCTCGACCGTCTGATGAAAAAACTCATTGAGGAAGGGGAGATTGTCAAGACTCCGTCAGTATGATTTATATGACATTATAACTATTTTAATATGAATACTTTGACAATTACACTGTTGCAAGCCTCTGGAGCTGGAGCTCCTGCGGGTGGTGGTACTTCTTTCCTGATCATGATGGTCCTGCTTTTCGGCATCATGTGGCTGTTTATGATCAGGCCGCAACGCAAACAACAGAAAGAGCTTGAGAAATTCCGTTCCGAGCTCAAGAAGGGAGACAAAGTGGTCACTGCCGGTGGTATCTATGGTACCGTGGATGAGATTAAGGATCGTTCCGTCCTCATCAAGGTTGACGGTGATGTGAAGCTCAGGGTGGACAAGAACTCCATCGTCAGAGACTTCTCAGAAGACGCTCCCAAGGCATAGGTTGATTTTTCCCCTGCGAAATGGCTCGGAAGGAGTGGAAACGGAAGCTTCCGGGAAGAGACATCGGCGTGTTTGTCATGTCTCTTCTGCTTGCTTTCGGTATCTGGCTGATCCATAATCTTTCGCTTAATTATTCCGAGACCCTGTCGGTCCCTGTGATAGCCGAATGTGAGATAGAAGGTCACAGTAATGTCTCAGCCAATTCCAGCACTGTGGCGGCAAGGTGCCGCACATCCGGATTCGCCATCCTTAAAGGGCGGCACAAGGCTAAGAAGGACGCGATCCACGTCAAGTTCGATCGGGGAGACCTTCATGAGTCACAGAATGATTATTTCCAGATTTCCTCCGCTGAGCTTGGCAACTATGTCTCCGACATCTTCGGAGATGGTGTCCAGTTAGAGTCATTCCTCTCGGAGACAGTCAGTTTCCGTTTCCCTTCGGAGAATCATAAGAAAGTCGCGGTCCAGGCTGTCACTACCGTATCGTTCCGGCCACAATATACGGCGTTGGGCCCGATCCATCTCTCTCCGGATTCTGTGACTGTCTATGGAGAGCCTTACCAATTGGAGCAAGTCTCGAATGTGTTCACGAAGTCTATCGACCTTATTAATCTGAAGTCCAATGCTCACGGCTCTGTCAAGATTGAGCCTGTCCAGGGGATTCGTATGTCTGATAGCGAGGTAGGTTATACCATGGAAGTCACTCGTTTTATCGAGGTAACCACACAAGTCTCTATAACCACGAAGAATGTTCCCCATGGGATAAGCCTCTCAGTCTATCCAAAGACGGCCAAGGTTTCCTACAAGTGCCAGTTCCCGATGATCAACGACCCATCCGATAGGGTCAGTTTTTACATCGACTATGAGGATTTCGAGAAATCCATCCTGAGGTTTTTCAGTGTATGGAGGAGAGCGCTCGATGAGGACAGTAGCGGTTACGGGAGGAATCGGGAGTGGAAAATCCACAGTGTGCTCTTTCCTTAAGGGGCAAGGGATTCCGGTTTATGACTCGGACTCGGCGGCCAAGAGGCTTTATTATGAGGATGATTCACTGCTGGACTCCATCGAGGAAGCCTTCGGGTGTTCTGTGAGGACCCCTGGGGGCGATCCTGATTTAAGGAGACTCGCTTCGATTGTGTTCTCTTTTCCTGAAAAGCTGGCGGTCCTTGAATCTTTGGTCCATCCGGTGGTCCTTGGGGATTTCAGGCGTTGGAAGGCCCTGCAAGCTTCTCTTATCGAAGAGACTGGGCCAAGTCAGAACTTTTTTGGCGGTGAACCTTTCTGCGTCATCGAGTCGGCGATCATTCAGGAGAAGCCGGAGTTCCTATCAGCCGTTGATGCCGTTGTCCTGGTTGACGCCCCTTTGCAGGATCGTTTGAGGAGGGCTTGCGAGAGGGATGGGGCTGATCCCGCGGACATAGTACGAAGGATGTCCTCTCAAAGGTTCGATCTTTCCAAAGTCGATGCTGTTATCCATAATTCCGGCACTAAGGAAGACCTTTTCAGAGAGGTCGTGAAGGTGTTCAAGGGATTGGATGGCGGAAAAAACAAGAATAATTATTAAATTTAACGAATATGAAAACAGATCTTACAAAAATCCTTTCGATAGCGGGCCAGCACGGCTTGTACCGCTATCTGGCCCAGGCACGTGGTGGCGCCATAGTCGAGTCCCTGGAAGATAACAAGAGGACGGTGGTCAGCGCTAAAAACCGCATCACCACGCTTGCTGATATTTCTATCTACACTTCCGAAGGCGAGACAAAACTCAGGGAAGTGTTCCTGAAGATGAAAGATGCTCTTTCCGGTTCGCAGGCCCCTTCTTCCAAGGGCGATCCTGAGGATCTTAAAGCATTGTTTGAGAAGGCGTTACCCGATTACGACAGGGATCGTTTCTATGTTTCCCACATGCGGAAGGTCGTGGAATGGTATAGTGAGCTTGAGAAATTTGCCTCACTCGATTTCACGGATCCTGAAGAGGAGGAAACCGCTGAGGAAAAGGAGGCTGAGTAGTGCTTTCCTTACGGGTCATAACCTTAGGATGTTCAAAGAACACCGTTGACACAGAGCATCTTCTGGCTTGTCTTGACGGTAAATACGTCTTTTTGCCGGAAAGTGGTACAGATCCATGCGACATCCTTGTCATTAACACCTGCGGATTCATCGGTGACGCCAAGGAGGAGTCCATCCAGGCTATCCTCTCCGCCGCTGAGAAGAAAAAGGCGGGTGAGGTAGGCAAGTTGTTTGTCTGTGGTTGCCTGTCCCAAAGGTATATGGCCCAACTCCCGGACCTTATTCCAGAAGTTGACGCATGGTTCGGCGCAAGGGATCTAAACCCTCTTGTGAAGGCGCTCGGAGGTTCAGTGGATGTGCGAAACAGCCGTCATAGGACTGATTCCCATGCTTATGCCTACCTCAAGATATCTGAGGGATGCGACAGGAGATGCGCCTATTGCGCCATACCAATGATCAGGGGGCCGCATCTGTCTGTCCCTATGGAGGATCTTGTCCAGGAGGCTTCAGCTCTGGCGAGGCAAGGAGTTAAAGAGTTGATACTCATAGCTCAGGACACGACTTTCTATGGTCTTGACCTGTATCACAAGCGGACTCTCGCTGAATTGATCAGGAGACTCTCCGAGATCAAAGGCATCGAATGGATCCGTATCCATTATTCCTATCCCGCTGACTTCCCCGAAGATGTCCTGGACGAAATGGCGAACAACCCTAAGGTTTGTCCTTATTTGGATATACCTCTCCAACACATCTCTGATAAGGTCCTTGGTATGATGCGACGTCATGTCGATGGCGCATGGACCAGGGAACTGATCCGTAAGTTGAGAGAGAGAGTGCCCGGAGTTGTTTTGCGGACCACAATGATTGTCGGGCATCCGGGCGAAGGGAAACGGGATTTCGCCGAGCTTCTTGACTTTGTCCGCGAGGCTCATTTCGAAAGACTTGGAGCCTTCATGTATTCGGAAGAGGAAGGCACATACGGTGCCTTGAACTACAAGGACAGGATTCCCAAA
>OMQO01000259.1 GCA_900313275.1 uncultured Bacteroidales bacterium | reverse complement strand
CGGCGAGAATAATGGGTTCGCCTTCCACCGTTGTGATAGCGGTGTTTTCGTAGGTCCGTATGGGAGCGCTGTCGGCAGGGAACGATGTCGTAATGACCTTGTCACGCCAGAAGGGACGCTTGAAGAATTTGAATTTCGCTTTGTAGATGGCCCAGTAGCCGCCTTTCTCGTTTACGCAGAAATTGTCCATTTTGATGGAACCGAAATTTTCTGTGAAATTGTCTTGAACCATAAGCACGGTTTGGGCAATGCCCATTTTCCCTGACACGTCGATGTAGGCCGAGGTGATGGTGCGCTGTTTCTGGAAAACGAGAGGGTTCTTTGCAAGCGAATAAATATCAATCATACCTTCAATATAAATAAAAAAGACTGCCGTGGGAGCAGTCTTTTGTACAAATGCATCTATGGATTCCGTCGCTTCGCTCCGGCATCCCATCCTGTCCGTGAGCATAGCAATGGCAGGAGGGACAAAGTCCATTTGTGTCAAGAGGCCAGTCCTTACAAGCGCAAACGCCGCACTTTCGTGCGGCGCCTGCATTTGCTTTGCATTGCGCGGAGGCGGAGGGATTCGAACCCCCGGAACGTTGCCGTTCAACAGTTTTCAAGACTGCCGCCATCGACCACTCGGCCACACCTCCATTATTGTGCTAAATTCAGCGGACTGCAAAGATAAAGATAAAATCCGTCCTGCCAAAATTATTTCTTCTCTCCTGACTCAAGTTTCTCGGCTGGCTGGTCGTCACGGGCGAAAAACCTGTATTGGAAGAAGATGAGATAAAGCGCTCCAACCGTCACACAACTGTCCGCGAAGTTGAACACCGGAGCGAAGAAAAGGAAATCCTTGCCTCCGACAAATGGCATCCAAGTTGGCCATGTAGTGTCTATTATAGGAAAATAGAGCATATCGACCACCCTGCCGAACATGAAAGGGGCATAATCGAAAATGAGGCCATAGAACAGGCTGTCGATAATATTCCCGAAGGCACCGGCTGTTATCAATGTGAGACCGATCAGCACTCCTGTAGGAACCCTCTTGGCACCATTTGCCAGCAAAGCGGGCTTCCCGTCTTCATCAACTGACTTCTTGACGAGGGAAGAGATCCACCAGCAAAGAGCGGCGAAAAGGCCTATCCGGAAAAATGACAGGAGGAACTTCCCTACCGCCCCACCGAACTTCATTCCGAAAGCCATCCCCTCATTTTCTATGAAGAGAATCTGGAACCAATTGCCTATCACATAGATATGCTGTCCGATGTGCATATTTGTCTTGACCAGGACCTTGATGATCTGGTCAATGACAACAAGGAGGATCCCTAGGATCAGTAACTTATTTCCTTTAGAAAGCTTCACTAGTTGCGGCCTTTTTTGGCGAGCATCTCTTTGGCTTCAACTGTCAAGGTGGCATGCGGAACGAGACGCAGCCTCTCCTTGGGGATAAGTTTCCCGGTCACACGGCAGATGCCGTAAGTCTTGTTCTCAATGCGGACAAGGGCGGCCTCAAGATTCTGGATGAACTTGTACTGCCGCTGGGCGAGCTGGCTGGCCTCTTCTTTGGAAAGCTGATAAGCTCCGTCGTCCTCAACGGTCTTGAAAGACGGAGTGGTGTCCTCAATGTCATTGCTGCCATTGTGCATGATCACCTGGCGAAGGGTGTTATATTCCTTCCGAGCCTTATCCAACTTCTCATTGATAATGACCTTGAACTCGGCAAGCTCATCATCGCTATAACGCGTCTTCTCCACTTCGGGAACCGCATTCTCTTTTATGTCTTCTGACATGGCAAAAAAACTATAAATCAGGTTGTTATCTTCTATTCAGCACCATTCTCAAAGCGCCCTCATCCCACTCCACATCAGCCGCTCCTTCGGGAGCACCCGCCAGATCCTCCACCGCTATTGAAATCGCGAGAGTCTGGGCTGAGACATATTCCTTGTAAACTTCCAAAGCGGGCGTTATCTCACCACTCGCTTTTTCGTCTGCAAATATAATAACTTCTATTTTATCAGTCACCTCAAATCCACTGTCTTTTCTGAGATTCTGGATCCGGTTGATCAACTCCCTCGCCACACCCTCTTTCTTCAGGTCTTCAGTGATCTGGATGTCAAGAGCGATGGTGAGAGGTCCTTCGGTGGCCACGAGCCATCCTGGCATGTCCTCAGAGGAGATCTCGTAGTCCAAAGGGCCAAGGACGACATCACCGGAAGGCAAAGGCAGAACATATTCATTACCAGCCGCTTGAGCGGTTTGAATGTCGGAGATGACGGCCTGGTCGAGAGAAGCGAAGGCTCCTGCGATTTCCTTCATCTGCTTGCCGTAAACCTTGCCGAGGGTCTTGAAATTCGGCTTGATCTTCTTGGTGATTATGCCGGTAGTGTCGGATATGAACTCGGCCTCCTTGACATTGACCTCGCCAAGGATGATCCCCTTGACCTGCTCCAGTTGCGCGCGGACCTTATCTGAGATGACAGGAATGACCAGCTTCGAAAGAGGTTGGCGAACCTTGATCGAAACCTTGCGGCGAAGAGCCAAGACCATCGAGGTCGCCTTCTGCGCCAAGGCCATCCTTTCCTCAAGATCAGGATCAATGACGGAAGGATCGCTTTCGGGCATCATGACATAATGCACAGACTCCTCCCCATCCGGAACAAGATCCAAATAGAGACGATCCATGTAGAAGGGCGCTATCGGAGCGGCCATAACAGCCACATCCACAAGTGCTTCCATCAGAGTCTGGTAGGCAGAGAGCTTATCCTCGTCCATCTTGCCGCCCCAGAAACGTTTGCGGTTCAGGCGGACGTACCAATTACTGAGGTCGTCGCAGACAAAGTCCTGGATCATACGGCCGGCAAGGGTTATGTCGAAATCCTCGTAAGCGGCGTGAA
>OMQO01000116.1 GCA_900313275.1 uncultured Bacteroidales bacterium | reverse complement strand
GGAGAGAACGGTACCGGCAAGGATGTGCTGGCGAGGGAGATTCACAAGCATAGCCTGCGCAGCGATAAACCGATGGTGGCCGTGGATGCGGGCGCCATCACGGAAACCCTCTTTGAGAGTGAGTTGTTCGGCCATGTGAAAGGCGCTTTCACCGATGCCCACACCGACCATGTCGGCAAGTTTGAGCAGGCCGACGGCGGAACTTTATTCTTGGATGAGATTGGCAATATTCCTTTGCACCTTCAAGCGAAACTGCTGCGTGTGATCCAAAACCGCAGCGTGATCCGGGTTGGTGGCAACCAGGCTATTCCAGTGAATATCAGGCTTATATGCGCCACGAACATGGATCTGGAGCAACTGGTTCAGAACGGCCGCTTCAGGGAGGATCTGTATTACCGCATCAACACCGTCCACATCGCCTTGCCGCCCCTGCGGGAGCGGAAAGAAGACATCGTCCCATTGGCGGAACGCTTCATCGGTCAGTTTGCCGAGAAGTACCACCGGCAGGTGAGCGGACTGGATGAATCGGCGAAGACAGTACTGGAAGGAGAAAGATGGAGCGGGAATATCCGTGAGCTGCAGAACCGTATCGAGAAAGCTGTCATTCTGAGCGAAGCTAAGGATCTGACCGCCAAAGATGTCCAGACAGATCCTTCGGGCTCAAGCGCCCTCAATGTATCGGATGGCAGCGGCATCCACAGAGCCATGAGCGACGCGGAGGAAGAAAGCATGATCCGTGAGGCTGTCCAGCGATTTAACGGGAATATCTCCGCCGCCGCGAAGGCTCTTGGCGTAAGCCGGCCGACCCTTTACGCGAAAATGAAAAAATATGGCCTGTAATCCATGTCAACATGGCAAATCATACTTCTCGTCTGCGTCGCTGTCTTGGTGGCGGTGATCGCTACACTCAGGACACGACGCAAGGACATCAAGAAGGTGGCCTATATGATGGATGCGCTTGAGGATGGGGAACTTAACTTCCGGTTTCAAGACAAGAATAAGTTCAACAGGACGCTGAACCGTATCAGAACCATCTTTGAGAAGCAACGACAGCAGCATGAGCAGGATTCCTGGACGAAACTGATCCGGGTGCTCACACATGAGATCATGAACACCGTCTCGCCGATCGCTTCCCTCTCCGATGCCCTGTCTAAATCGATGGATGAGGATGGACACAGCGAATTGGACGTAAAGGCGGGGCTCGACACTATCAGTGATTCCTCCAAGAACCTCATCAAGTTCGTGGAGACTTATCGGGAACTGTCAGGCGTGGCACGCCCGGTGAAGAAAGCCATTGATTTACAGGAACTGATGGACAAAGTCATCAGTCTGGACAGTGAACTGCTCTCCACCAAGGGAGCTGTGTGCACATATACTCCCGAAGAAAGCGACCTTATGGTCTATGCCGACGAAGGGCAGATATCCCAAATCTTCATCAATCTGATAAAGAATGCTTTACAGGCAGGAGCGAAGCATATCAACATAACGGCCACATTGACTGTGGATGATGAAACGATCATACGTGTCGCCAATGACGGCGAACCAATCCCGGTCACAGCCCAGGAACAGATATTCGTTCCCTTCTACACAACGAAGAAAGAAGGCTCGGGCATCGGCCTTTCTCTTGCCCGGCAGATAATGCGCCAGCACAATGGCTCAATCGACCTTGTCAAGAGCGACCCGGAAGAAACGGTATTCGAACTCCGGTTCAGGTAATCCCGTTACATAAAAGTGTAAAGAAAGTGTAAAGTGTAATGTAAAGCTTTACACTTTTTTGTTGCGTACCATTTGGCGTAAATAATTCATTATAAATATATTAAGCATTTTGGCACGGGTAGTGTTGTGGTTTTGTGTCATGAAGAATAGCAAGCTGTAAAACATGAAGAGTTACCTGAATTTCTTAAGTCGCAACAAGTTATACACCGCCATCGAGGCGGTTGGGCTCATAGTGAGCCTGGCCTTCGTGCTGCTCACAGGTCATTTCGTATGGATCCAAAGGCAAATGACCAGGAATGTCCCTGACTACAAGGATGTGTACACATTCTACAGGTCGATGCGGGGCAGTTCCGGCATCGGATTCTCCTGGGGAACCGCCCTACAGGCGAAGGAGGATATTCCTGAAGTGGAGAAGGCGGCCATGTTCTGGAAAGCAATGTCAGAAGAAGAGAGTACCATCGATATTGATGGCGCTAAATACCATGTCCAAGAGTGTATGGTCGGTGGCGATTTCTTTGACATATTCCCCTCCGAGTTTGAGACAGGGAACGCCACGGTCCTGAACGATGTTTCCAACGCCATCATTTCCAGAGCGCTCGCCAACCGACTTGGCGACGAGTCGGAGGTAATCGGCAAGGTCATCGACGGGAAGTACACCATAGCCGCGATCATCAAGGACACTCCCAATCCGATATTCGGAGAACCGGATGTGATAATCAGCATCGAGAACCTCACCAACCGGAAAAACAACCCTTACATGCTGGACGTGATCCCCTTCGTGAAAGTAGGGGAAGGGACCGAAAGGGCGGCACTCGAAGTGAAGGCCGATTCTTTGGCAGCCAAGGCCTTTAACGCTTTCGGAGCAAGGAACTTCTTGGAAGACAGTGGATTGGTGCGGTATGATGAGATCTGGTACTCCCCCGCGAACAACCAAAGTCTTAAAAGCGGAAGCCGTTTCTACACGAGGATTATCCTGCTGATTACAATCATCCTGCTTGTCTCCGCGATATTCAATTACATCAATCTTTGCGTGTCAATGACCGGTAAACGGGCTAAGGAGATGGCGACCAGAAGGGTGCTGGGAGCTTCAAAAGAGAGCCTGTTCGGCAACAGGATCCTTGAATCGGTTCTGTTCACGACCATCTGCTTCCTGCTCGCTGTCCTTCTCGCAGAGGCGCTTTCGCCGTGGTTCAACAGGATTATCGGTGCCAGCGTGCCGGTCCGGATCAGGTACTCGCCGGGATGGTTGGCGGTATATGCCATATTCATAATTCTCGTCTCGTTCATTCAGGGAAGTCTTCCGGCATGGATAAGTTCCAGATTCCCAGCGATTTCCGTTGTGAAGGGAGAGTTCCGGGCAAAGAACAAGCACGTGTTCAGCAAGGTGTTCATCGTTCTGCAGCACGTGTTCTCCATCATCCTTCTGGCGCTGGCCATCGTGATGGGGCTGCAAGTGTCTCACATGGTTAACCGCCCGCTCGGAGCCAAAGTGGACAATGTTTTTTATGTCCATCTGAATGATCCGGGACTTGCCACGGCCTTCGAGGAAAAGGCAGCGTCCCTCCCCTGCGTCAGCAGGATCGGACACAGCACCTATTTTCCCGGATTGGTCGAGGAAATGGTCACCGAGGACAGCGAAGGCAAACTACTGACCCTGGCGGTTCTCAATTGCGACGCCACGGCATTTGACATGTTCGGGTTTGACATCAAGGAGAAGTTTGAGGAGCCTGCGGTTGGGACGGTGTGGATCTCTGAGAAGGAGATGACCCGTTTCGGGGTGGACAGGAACACGGAGAATCTCGGGCAGCATTATATCATGGGCCGCTCTATCGGAGGAATCATCGGGGATTTCGCCCCGAACGATGTGCTGAGGTACGACTCCGGAACCGGAAGTTATGTGAGAATAGGTCGTTCCGAGGAGCAATACGGCTTGTTGATCGAGACGACAGGCGACAAAAAGGAGGCTCGGAAAAGTCTTTATAGCCTGTACAGGGACCTCTGCATCGAACTGAACGGGATCGAGGACAAGCCCTATATGTTCGATTACATTCCTTCGATCATCTCAGAGCAGCTTGCGGAGGTGAAGGACAGGCTGTCGCTTGTCCGGCTGTTCATGCTGCTGAGCCTGCTTCTTTCGGCTCTCGGCCTGATCGCGATGAGTGGCTATTATGCTGACGAGAACTCCAGGGACATTGCCGTCCGGAAGGTGTTTGGCAGCACTGTGGAGGGAGAGGTCAAGAAGACAGTCTTTGAATATCTTTTATTGATGGCGATCGCCACCGTTATCGCTGTGCCGATATCAGTCTGGCTTGCGGGTAAGCTGCTGGAGCAATATTCATACAGGATCTCCGGCTACGGTTGGGTCTTCATTGTCGCGGTCATCGTCGCTGCCGTCATCGCCCTGCTCTCCGTCCTCTGGCAGACCCTCAAGGCCGCCCGGACCAACCCAGCCACAGAATTGAAAAAAGAATAAAAGATGCCCGATCAAGTCGGGCATGACGTAAAGGTCGGGCATGACGTAAAAATAATAGTATTGAGAAGATGAGAAAACATGGTGACATCTTGATCAAGGTGCTCTCTCTTGGAGTGGGGTTATCTGTGGGTATCGTGCTGATAGCCAAGGTGTTCTTTGAGTTGAGTTACGATAGTTTCTACAAGGACATCAACCGGGTGTACAGCATAAGGACGTGGATTTCGCAAAGCGGAGATGAGAAGGATTACGGTCAGGTCAGCGGCGCTGTGAGTGTCGGCTTCATGAACGAGGTGCCCGGGGTAGAAACCGGCACCAGAACCACCTTTGTATTTAATGGTGACACCTACCTTGACGAGAACGGTAACAAGCTGAAAGCCACGCTGGTCTGCGCCGACACTTGTTTCTTCAAAGTGTTTGACCGGCCGATCCTGGCAGGAAATCCGGTGAAGGCGCTTGGGAACTGGGGCTGTGTGATGGTCAGCCGGTCCTTTGCGGAGAAGATGGCCGGGGATCTCTCTTCCGTCATCGGCAAGCAGATTCATAATGAGGACATGCCAGGCCTGAAAATGACGATAGAGGGCGTGTTCGAGGACTTCCCCAAAAACGGAAGCCTGGACTATGACATCCTTCTCTCGATGGAGACTTATGGCAAACAGAGCACTGACAACTGGCTCGGTAACGACCGATACAAGGGCTATGTGAAACTGATGCCCGGTGTGGATCCAAGTACCTTAAAAGACGCGATCAGGAAGATGCAGGAGGCCCATCAACCTTTGGAGCAGATTGAGGCTAACGGCACGAGTCTCAGGTACTTCCTGAGCCCGTTCAGTAAGGTTCACACCTCCCAGCCTGGAGTCAAATCGCAAATAATCCTGTTGTCAATCGTCGCCGCTCTGCTAATCATTATCAGCTTGCTGAACTACATTTTGATCGTTATCTCCTCGATGGTCAAACGTTCCAAGGAGGTTGGGGTCAGAAAGTGTTATGGAGCGGAAAGCAAGAGTATTTACGGCATGCTGACGAAGGAAGCATCTATTCACCTTATTCTCTCCCTGGCCCTTGCCGCTGTGATCATATTCGCAGCGCGAGGCATCATTGAGAACCTGCTCGGTGTGCCTTTCACTACTCTGCTGGTGCCGAAGAGTGTCGCCGCGATTGTGGCCGTAATCCTTTTCGTGCTGCTCATTTCTATCGTCGTCCCGGCGGAGCTTTACCAGAGAATCCCTGTATATGAAGCACTTAAGAACTACACTGAGCACTCCCGTAATTGGAAACTAGCTCTATTAGGCGTGCAGGTGCTGATCAACGTGTTCCTCGTGGTGATGATGTTGATTATCGGCCGCCAGTACCATATGGTGTCCAACAGCGATCCAGGCTATGACTATAAGAACCTCTATTACATCAGCATGTTCGACGGTGACCGTCAAGCAATCACAAGGGCGGTGTCAACCCTTCGAAGCCTCCCTGAGGTTAAGGGCGTGGCCGCCACCTATAACCTGCCCTTCGATGGATCCAGTGGCGACAATGTCTATCTTCCAGATGACGACCGGGAGCTCTTCAACATTGCCGACCAATACGAGTGCTCGCCGGAGTTCTTTGAATTGATGAATATTCAATTTGTCGATGGACGAGCTCCGAGAGATTCCTCGGAAATAGTTGTGGATGAGAAGTTTGTGGCAAAGATGGCGGAATTCGCAGATTGGAGCGACGGCGCTGTTGGCAAGCAGGTTTGTATCACTGGTCACGGAAGCGCGATTGATATGACCACGAAGCCGTTCACCATCTCCGGCGTCTATAAAAGCTACCTTATCGGCAGTCTTGTAGCAGCTGACAAGCGTCCCAGCGCCCTGTTCTACGGTGAGATCGGATCCATGTCGTCTTGGATGCCGCACGTGCTGTTCAAGATTCCCGGTCAGGCCGGGAATGACGGTGGTCGTCATGGCCGACTTGATCGGCCATCTCTTGACAAAGTGCGTGAGGCATTGACGCAGGCCTTAGAAGGCCGTGAAGTGAATATTCTCTCCTATGAGGAGCAGATGAGGGCGGACTACACAGTTGTCAAGAAGATAAAGAACACATTGACAATCGGAGCCATATTCTCAATCCTCATAGCCCTTCTCGGTTTGATTGGCTTCATCCGTGATGAGAGCCTGAGGCGCAGCAAGGAAATGGCCGTCCGCAAGATCAACGGAGCGACTTCCAAGGATATTCTCGGAATATTCGCGGCCGACATCCTTAAGTTGTCCCTCGTGATGGCCGCCCTCGCTTGCGCTATCACCTTCTTCGTGGCTCGCAGGTTGCTGGAGATGTTCGCCGAAAAAGTCCCTCTCACCCTGTTCTATTTCCTGGCCGGAACATTAGCGGTGCTTCTCATTGTCCTTATCGTGGTCGTCCTCAACACCTGGCGCATTTCCACCTCCAACCCCGTAGATTCCCTGAAAAATGAATAGTTACCTGAAGTTTCTGTCCCGCAATAAGTTATACACCGTCATCGAGGCAGTGGGACTCGCCGTGAGCCTGGCGTTTGTGATCATCATAGGTTCCTATGTATGGCAGCAATATGCCGTGACACGGGAGCATCCGGACCGGGAGCGGATCTATGTGCCTGGATTACCGATGTTTCCGGCACTTACCTATGGTTTCCCGGATGCCATCGGGGACATTCCGGAAATCGAGTCCGTCTCCAGGATGTGCAATGTCGTAGTTCATCCTGTCGTAGGGGGAGAGCAGATCGAAACGGAAAGTGCCGGCGTAGAACCTGCGTTTTTTGAGATATGCCCGGAGTTCCGCTTTGTGGAAGGCGCAGCAGATGTCCTTTCCGCTCCTTCCAATGTGA
>OMQO01000257.1 GCA_900313275.1 uncultured Bacteroidales bacterium | reverse complement strand
GGTATCTCTACGGTAATGTCTTTGAGGTTGTTAACCTTAGCACCTTTAATGACGATACTCGCCCCTTGGGTCATAGGCCTTCTCTCATCTTTGCGGAAGGAGCGTCGGTATACAGGTTATCGTCCCATACAGGGCGGATATTGTATCCCCCCGCACGGTAGCCACTCCAGACAGAAGCATCATAGCCTGATTGGAGATGGGAGCAATTCATAATATAGGCTGTCCTTGTACTCGGATTACTCGCCGGAGTGTAAAGGTTTGACGTCCAATAATAACCGACTTGATATTCCTCCTGGGGTTTTGTATGGTTAAAATTCCTTTCGGCCCTTATCCTACCACCATAGTGGAGCTTGATGTTGTTCCCATTTGTCGATCTTGTCATAACGTGGCAATATGAGGCATAGGAGAAATCCGTGTACTCAATCATCTCCTGAACTTCATCCTTAGTAGGCATCCGCCACTTTCCACCAAGAAGGACATGCGCAGCGTCATCCTCCAGGTCCAGCTGGTACTTACGATCCCCTATGAAATTATAACCAGTACCGTCCCAAGGCTCATACCAGATTCCCCTAGGAGTGTACCTCTGATCCTCGCAGGTGTATTTATTAATGTAAGTATAGATATAATCCTCCGACAAAGTCTCAGGATACTCAGCGAGCCATTTGTAGGACCCTTCCGTGAACTCAGTCCGGGGAATCACCTCTCCCCAAGCGAAGTAATACCCAGCCTCTCCGTAACCAGAAGCTCCGAGGTTACGGCCAGCCCACTTCACTCCAGATGGCAGGTCAAGATCCACAGGGGTTGGAGCCAGAGGCGGACGGGTGATGCCAGTGTTAATATTGACATTAATAGGGGCCATCCGCTGAATGTTATTGCGAGTGACAGTGAATTCCTTAGTCGTGGACTTTGAGAAAGTGCTGGCGCTCTCAGCGACGGAAACAGTGACCGTAAAACCGCTGGAGAAAGTCACCGGCGGAACCACGAACCAGAACTCCTTGTACCATTCAGAAGTGGCGACGAGCTGTACCGGCGTGTCGCAGACAAGGGTGATCTCGTCAGTGGCTCCTTCCTGCATTGTTGCCACAGGGGTCTCCCCGGTGACATCAATCGTGCAAGGGCCGGCGATCTTCTCTCCACCGGTGGCTTTAAGTTTGACGGATGTCACGGACACCCCGAAACCGTAGAGTTTCAAGCAAAGATAGCCTCCCACATTCTTGAACTGGAGGTTCTCATTGTCCCCAACGGAGACCATGACATTGGACTTTAGTCCGAAAGAGGCCTTGCTATAATGCTGAACAGCGGGAAAAGCGGCCTTTAAGGTTCCTTCGGAAAGCACAGCGTTCGATTCGCCATGGGGGTACGCGGCATACACCTTCTCCAATGAAGACCCGGAGGGAGCCTCAGTATCAATCGCTTCCAGATCACCGGAAGCCTTTCCGGTATTACCGGCGAATCTATATCTCAATCCCTCGGAATTCTTATTGAATATGGTCACCGTGTCTGAATTGTGCCACAGGACCTTAAGGGTCGTATCAGCATAAACTCGGGTCTCCGGGGTCGACGCGCCTTCCATCGAAACGTGGAAAACAGTCGGAACATAAACAGGTTCCGAAACGGTTTCAATGGCATCCTCTTCCATCTTTGAGCAAGAGAATACAACCAGCAAAGAAGCTATTATCAAAAAAAATCTCTTATTCATCTTCTTGAATTTTAAATTGATAAAACAACCTACCAATCGACATCAGGGTTATCCCCACCATCAATTGGTTCAAGACTGCCTGTAAGAGTCGGATTCTCCGAGTCCAAGAGGACAATCGAAACATCAGGGGCCTCATAGGCCTGCTTATTATTCCGAGCTTTCATAAATTTGATTATTTTATTTCTATTATACAATTATTACAATCTTCCTATAACCCCTTTGAACAAGGCGATCATCTTCGTCGCAGCGGCATCGGCTTGACGGACAATCTCTTCACCATCGGTGACATAATCAGAATCCTCATCCTCATGAGCGACATCCGTGATCACGGAAACTCCGAACACGGGGATGTCAGCGTGACGGGCCACGATCACCTCCGGAGTCGTGGACATGCCCACGGCATCCGCTCCGACAATCCGCATGTACTTGTATTCATGAGGAGTCTCATAAGTGGGACCCGTGCATGCGAAATAGACACCTTTCCGGACAGCGATCCCCTGCTCTTGGGCAATAGTTTCAGCCATGGCGATCAGTTTGGGGTCATAAGGCCTCGTCATATCAGGGAACCTGGGACCGAATTCATCCAGGTTAGGACCAATCAACGGGTTGGGAATCTGGTTGATATGGTCGGTGATGATCATCAAATCGCCGATATGGAAGGAAGTGTTGACTCCGCCGGCAGCGTTCGACACGAAAAGATATTCAATCCCAAGGACTTTCATCACCCTGATAGGCAGGACGACCGTGTCCATGTCATAGCCCTCGTAATAATGGAGGCGTCCCTGCATGGCGATAACTGTCTTGCCCGAGAGAGTGCCCACAATGAAATTGCCCTTATGACCGATAGCGGTCGAGACCGGGAACCCTGGAATACTCTTATAAGGGATTGTGACGGTAGCCTCTATGTGCTCGACGAGACGACCGAGCCCGCTACCCAGCACAATACCAACTTTTGGAGCAAGGCCATGATTATCAAGTATTTCTTTAATATATGCGGCTGCCTTGTGTATTCTTTCTGATCTCGGATCCATGGTAACGTCACTTAAATGAGGCGACTGCCTTGACCGCGCATTTCTGGCAAAGGCGGGCGTCTTTCTTGGTTATTGAATATTCCGTGTCTTCCATAAGATAGGGATTCCCCTTGACCGACTTGCCGAGAACCGGTTTGATCAGGGTCTCGAACCAAGTGCAGG
>OMQO01000134.1 GCA_900313275.1 uncultured Bacteroidales bacterium | reverse complement strand
GAGAGTACATCCAGATCGACATCCCTGAGTACGACATCGACTTCGCCGACATCGACGTGGCCCCTGAGTACAGAGGTGACTGGGAGAAATACGGATTCTTCGGCATCAAGGCCAAGAACACCGTTCCGACCATCCGCGCCTACTCCATGGCCTCGTATCCCGCGGAGAAGAATGTCATCAAGCTCAATGTCCGTATCGCCACTCCTCCTTTCGACAGGAGCCAGCCTAAGGGCGTCTTCAAGATGCTGCCCGTTCCTCCGGGTGTCGCCTCATCCTATGTCTTCACCCGCAAGCCGGGCGACAAGGTCTGGATCAGCGGTCCGTTCGGAGAGTTCCCTCTGCCGAAGGACGATCCCGAGGAGCAGGAATACATCTTCGTTGGCGGTGGCGCCGGTATGGCCCCTCTGAGAAGCCACATCATGCACCTCTTCAAGACCCTGAAGACCGGTCGCAAGGTCAGCTTCTTCTATGGAGCCCGCGCCCTTGTCGAGGCCTTCTATCTTGAGGACTTCGCCGAGATCGAGAGGGAGTTCCCGAACTTCAAGTTCTACCTCGCCCTCGACCGTCCGGATCCCGCAGCGGATGCCGCCGGAGTCAAGTACACCCCTGGCTTTGTCCACAATGTGATGTACGAGACCTACCTCAAGGATCATGAGACTCCGGAGGACATCAAGTACTTCATGTGCGGACCGCCTATGATGGTCGGCGCCGTCAACAATCTGCTTGACAGCCTAGGAGTACCTCCTGAGAGCATCTTGTACGACAACTTCAGTTAGTATCAACAGATCGAGAAAAACGCGTGGCCCGAAAGCCACGCGTTTTTTGTATTCACGGATGGCTTATCGCTGCCGGGGAGAAGCCGCGCGGCTCTTGCTGACGAGTATGACACCGCCGACTATCAAGATCGCGGAGAGAATCTTCTGCCAATTGAGCGTGTCGATCCCGGTCCAGATGCTGACTATGGCGGCGATGATGGGCTGAAGATACGAATACATGCTCACCAGCGTAGGCCGGATAAGCTTCTGACTGTACGGAATAAGGAAATATGCCACAAAGGTAGCGAAGAATATAAGGAATCCAATTTCCCACCTGACATTGATGGGAATAGCTAGGAAATTAGTGGTAATCAACCCTTTAGCCGAAATAGGAAGGGACACCATCAAGGCAAACAGGAAGGTCCATTTCATGAATGTCACCACGCTGTACTTGCTGATCAATGGTCGGAATATTCCCAAATAAAGTGAGAAACTGATGCTGTTAAGAAGAAGCAGCACAACGCCCAGCGGCGAGGTCACAGCCGCTCCTCCAGCGTGGACAGAGTTGAAAATAAGGAAGAGGATACCCGCAAAACTAAGCGCGACTCCCCCTGCCTTCTTTCCCGTGATAGGTTCCTTCAGGAAAAAGAACGCGAAGATCATCGTGAAGATAGGCCCGAGAGTTCCTATTATCGCGGTATCTATGGCCGAGGTCATCGTGATGGCCATCAGAAAGGTCATTTGAGGGATGAAAAGCCCGACGAGTGACGCGACCGCGATCTTCCAATAATCGCCCTTCTCAATACGCTCCTTCGGCATGAAGGCCGACAACAACCAGAACAAAGCGCTCGCCCCTATGGCTCTCAGAGTAAAAAGGACATATGGTGAGATAGACTCAGAGTTGGCTATATCCTTGCAGAACACCAAGTTCAATCCGAAAATGGTGTAAGCCGCCCCTATGGCCAGATGCCCTTTAAGTTTATCGTTCAGCATCGCTCCTCTGATTTTTCGCCACAAAGATACAAAAAGCTCGCTCGTTATTCTCGACCGAAATAGTTATCTTTGTTCATAACGTTTTGAAAACCGGACATGATGGACAGACGGAAATTCTTGAATATCGGCGCTGGCGCCGCTTTGGCGACAGGAATCGCCGGGATGCTGCCAGGATGCGCCGCGGCTGCGGCAGCTTCAACGGATAATGACAGAACACCTCTCCACCTCAAAGAAGGCGAGGAAGATGGATCCCCCTTAAAGATGCGGTTTCTCGGCACAGGAGCTGCCGACTGGAACGGAAGGGATGATCGGGGTGAGCTCAGAAGGCTCTCCAGCGTGCTTCTGGACGGTAAGGTTCTTATCGACTTCACCCCGTCGGATGAGGATATGCTTCCAAAAGGAGTCAAACCGGAGGTGATATTCTATACCCACTCCCACGGCGACCACTACAATCCTAAAGCGGCGCTAAAGCTCGGACTCAGACGCGTCCATCTTGGTTCTTCTTGGGTCGAAAGGGCTAAGGCAGACTTTGAGAAAGCCTCAAAGGAAACTGGTTTAAAAGTCCCGGAGATAGTCCCCCTCTCTCCTGGTGACAAAGTGACCATATGCGGGATGACCATCACAGCCCTTCCGGCGAACCACGCCACAGGAGATCTCAAAGAGCAAACGCTGATGTATCTCATTGAGAAACAAGATGTGAGAGTCATTTATGCGACAGACACCGGAGGAATCCCCGCGATAGCCGCAAGGATTGTCGGAATCGACCCGCACGCCAAAGGGAAGGCCATAACCGGCCTTGTCATGGAAGCCACTATGGGGATGGGCGTGGAAGGTGATGAGGACTTCAGAATATTTACCCACTCAAGTGTCGGGACTGTTTTGAGGACCACCCACATGCTCCTTGACAAGGGACGGTACACCCCCGCCGAAGGACAGCCGGTTTATCTTACCCACCTTGCCCGCACGCTCCATGGCACCCAAGCCGAGCTCGACGCCACTTTGCCCGAGCCACTTAAAGCCGCCTACGATGGCCTGGAAGTCACTTTCACCGCCTGACAAACAATGAGAAAAGCCATTTTAACAGCCATCGCCATCCTCATCATCCTTCCGATGGCGCCGCTTCCAGCCAACAGCCAGACCGCCATTCAGCGAAGGTGCGCCCACGGCACCTTCAAGCATCAAGGCATGACCCGGGATTATTACCTCTACACTCCCGCGGGACTGAAGGAAGGTGCCCCTCTGGTTCTCTGCCTCCACGGTTATGGCGGATCCGGTGCCGATGGCAAAGCTGAACTGATGGATGCCGCCGACAGGCATGGTTTCGCGATCTGCTATCCTGACGGAAGTCCCGATCCCAGAGGCTATAAAAGCTGGAATGTCGGTTATCCTTTTCAGAAAGGAATGAAAACCGACGATGTGGACTATATTGTGAAACTCGCCAAGAGTCTCAAGAAAAAACATGGCTTTAGCGAGGCATTCCTTACCGGAATGTCAAACGGTGGTGAGATGTGCTACCTGACCGCCCAGAAAAAACCTGAGGCTTTCAAGGCGATCGCCTCGATTGCCGGTCTTACCCTGACTGACATGATGCCGCTCAAGTACAAAAAGCCGGTTCCTTTCATGGAAGTCCACGGAACCGAGGACAGAGTCTCGGAATGGACAGGAGATCCTGAAGACCTAGGTGGCTGGGGAGCATATATGGCTGTTCCCGCTGCCTTGAGCCACATTATCGCCGCTAACGGATGCGTCAGCGAGACAATCACCAGCCTTCCCCGTAAAGAAGGACGTAACCAAGTGATACTCTATCATTTCCAAGGAGGAGAGGCAGATGTCCTGGTCTATAAAGTGATCGGCGGAGACCACAGCTGGTTGGACGAGGACATGGGCACCTGTGATGCCGTCCTGGAGTTTTTCAAAAAACACTTATGATTGTCTGAGCTCAACACGGCGGATCTTGCCGCTGATGGTCTTTGGAAGCTCATCCACAAACTCCACTATCCGGGGATATTTATAGGGAGCCGTCGTACGCTTGACGAAGGTCTGGATCTCTTTTGCCAGGTCGGCCCCAGCCTTTGAGCGATAAGTGTCCGTCAGGACGACTGAAGCCTTGACCAAGAACCCCCTCAAAGGGTCCGGGACTCCTGTGACAGCGCACTCCACTATAGCCGGATGCATCATCAGGACACTCTCTACCTCGAATGGACTCACCCTGTACCCAGATGTCTTGATGATATCGTCGTTCCTGCCGACGAACCAGAAATAGCCGTCCTCATCTCTCCAGGCCATGTCGCAAGTGTGATACCACCCGTCATGCCAAACCTTAGCGGTTCTTTCCGGATCGTTAAGGTATCCCTTGAATAAGCCGCATGGCTTCCCATTTTTCACGTTGACACATATCTCACCTACTTCCCTGCCTTTCACAGGTGCACCGTCAGGTCTCAACAAGGCGATATCATACTGTGGCGAAGGCAACCCCATGCTTCCAGGTTTCGGTTCCATCCAAGGGAAAGTCCCGAGAAGAAGCGTGGACTCAGTCTGCCCATACCCTTCGTGTATCTTCAGGCCAGTCTTCTCTAGCATAGTGTCATAAACCACCGAGTTCAAGGCCTCTCCCGCGGTGCAAAGGTATTTCAGGGAAGAAAGGTCGTACTTCGCAAGATCTTCCTGGATAAGGAAACGCAGTACCGTGGGAGGGGCGCAAAGCGATGTGATTCCGTACTTTCCAATCAACTCGAGTATGTCCTCAGCCTTGAAACGGGCATGGTCATATACGAATAACGCGGCCCCAGCCAGCCACTGGCCATAGAGTTTTCCCCATGCGGCCTTCCCCCAACCCGTATCCGCGATGGTCAAATGCAAGCTGGAAGGGCCAAGATTGTGCCAGAAAGCACCGGTGGCCAAATGTCCAAGGGGATATGTCATGTCATGAGCGACCATCTTCGGCTCACCGGAAGTTCCACTGGTAAAATACATTAGCATTATGTCATCGTTGCTCCCCTTGACTGAGGGACGGACAAAAGCCGGAGCCTTGTCCCACTCCTTATGAAGGTCATGAAAACCATCCGGAACCTCTGGTCCTACGCTGACAAGTGTCTTTACGGGGCCATATTCTCCTCCGCAACTCTGGACAGCCTTGGCCACATTCCCGAGAATATACTGATCTCCGGCGCAAACAATCGCCTTTATCCCTGCCTTTCTTATCCTGTAAACAATGTCCAGATCAGTAAGCAAATGGGTCGCGGGGATGGCCACCGCACCAATTTTGTGCATAGCTAACATCGTGATCCAGAACTCGTAACGGCGGCCAAGAATCAGCATGACCATGTCGCCTTTTCCTATTCCCAAAGACATGTAATAAGCCGCTGCCTTATCAGAAAGGTCCTTCATGTCTTTAAACGAGAACCTCAAGCAAGCTCCCTCGTCATTGGTCCAAAGCAAAGCAAGCTTTTCCGGATTCTCCGCCGCCCAGACATCCATCACATCATATGCGAAATTGAATCCGTCCGGAATGCGAAGCTTGTAATCTCTTCTGAACTCTTCAATACTATCGAAACTGGTTTTCTCCAGAAATCTCTCAATCATATTTACTGTTATTTTTTGAACTGCGGCGAAGGTAAGGCATCCACCTGGATAAAAGAAAAAACCGTGGAAAATAGGGCCGTTTTGTGGGAAATTTGAACATTTTTGGTGAATACACAAGGATTTTATATTCATTTTTCCCATATTAGCGACATGAAAGAGAATGTGAGCACATTGAGGCTTGACATGGTGCCGGCCATGGCGAGAACCCTTTCCCTGAAAGACGAGGTGGTCATCTCCGACAATCTCGACAGCAGGGTCCCGGAAGGTATCGCCTCGCGACTAAAAAGGAGGCTTCCCACACGAACTCTCAAGCCACATGGGATGAAATTCCCTTACCGGGTCGCTTTCCACACCATCCTATTCGTGGAGTCCGGCAGAGTGGATTGCCGGATCAATCTCAAGGACTATCGGATCGAGGGTTGCGCTATCTTTCTGGCAGCTTCAGGAATAGTCCTGGACTCACTTTCCTATCAAGCCGGAACCCGCTTTCTGATAATTGCTTACAGTGATGCCGGAGGTATCCTGCCAGCCACTATAGTTCTGTATCAGCGTGTTGGCCGACGGGACGCCGAAATTTTCCACCTCTTTTGCTCCCGGTTGACTCCGGACGAATGGACAGGCATCTCCAACTGCTGAGGGTCGTCCAGCACGTTGCCGAAGGTGGTCCTGACTATTCATTCAAAGAGGACATTGTGGAAGGATTCGCCAAAGTGATAGCGGGAGGTATCGCCAGAATCATCCTTGAAAGAAGCGGGAGCAGAAGGCCATCCGGGCGGCGTCCGACCCTTCTCCGCCAGTTCATCGCTTCCGTCCAAAAGAATTGCTACCGCCATCGGGACCTAGAGTTCTACGCCAAGGAACTCTGCGTCACGCCGAAATACCTCTCAAGAATCGTCAGTGAGCAATCCGGACGTGTCGCCACAGAGATTATCCGGGAATATGTGATCGCCGGAGCCAGGCTTCTCCTCAGCAATGGCGAGTATAATGTCCAGCAGGTCAGTAATCTCATGAGCTTCCCAAACGCGTCGTATTTCGGGAGATACTTTCTTAAGGCGACAGGGATGACCCCGCGCCAATTCCAATTTTTTATGTAAATTTATAGTCGAAATCATTTCAACGATGATAGACAAGAACACTCAGATGATGGACGCCGGGACACGGCTTTTCGATTCCGAAAAGCCATTCGGGACAGCGCTCGGAGGCATAAAGACCGAGATGGCAAAATATGGGAAGGTCTTGAGAGCCAAAGAGTTGGAAGGAGAGACTCTCCCGGAGGCATCGGTCGGATGCGACCTTCTTCTGGACAGATCGACAAAGTATAAAGTCAAGTACATCACCTGCGTGCTTGAGGATGCCGGCACGGCAGGAACGACTTCTGATGGCGAGCCCATCAGGCATTTTGCCGTCTCCCTGAAGGAAGGTAACAAGAACACCAACGTGGGAATATATGTCGCGCTTGCCCTGATCTTGATATGGGCGATGCTCGGATGGTTCATCTCCAACGGCAGCGGTTGGGTCACTATAGGTTTCGCCCTTATCGGGTGCTACGGTGCCTGGCGGATGCTCCGCCCAAGCCAAGACAACACTAAAGTGGTTTCCGAACTGCTGAAAGCTTTTGAGGAAGGGAAATAAAAAACAAGCGGCGCTGAAAAGCGCCGCTTGCTGATTCAGAGCCACTTGGCAGATTTGAACTCCCGACCTGCGCGTTACGAATGCGCTGCTCTACCGCTGAGCTAAAGTGGCAAACCGTCCTCGTGGAACGGGACTGCAAATATAGTTATTTTTTGCGATTCTCAAACTTGCCGGCTACATTAACCAGCACCGATCCCAGCACCCCGGCGCACAACGAACCGAGCAGCACCGTGATCTTGCCCATATCCCTCATCGCCGACATCACATCCGCGGCCTGGTCGCCGAAGGAAAGGGTAT
>OMQO01000113.1 GCA_900313275.1 uncultured Bacteroidales bacterium | reverse complement strand
GTTTCCAGCACTTTCGTACCGATGTACAATTGGAGCCACTTCTTCGCTTATGCCCTCTATGGTGTGATCTGCCTGATCGCCGCCGTGTTCGTGTGGAAGCTCGTTCCTGAGACAAAGGGAAAGACTTTGGAAGACATGACCAAGTTCTGGAAGAAACAAGCCGCCTGATTTGCCTAAAAGCCTTGTCATAACGGCTCTGGGATCCTTTCACAAGGTTGACCTGGAGGACATCCGCCACTTCTTTGGGGCGGATGTGCCTTCTCATATCCGCAAGAGCGAGTTTGTCCAAAGGCTTGGGGCTTTCATCGTTGAGAGGCCTGGGGAGTGGCTCAGGAATATGCTGGAAAGGGACCTTCGTCTTCTGTTGACGCTCGTGGAAGCTGGACCGGAAGTGCCTGTGGTTCTTGAATATCCGGACTATCCCACTGTCCTTGAGACCGTTGGCCTCCTTGGTGTCGACACCTCTGATCCGGATGCCAAAGAAGTATGGATCCCGAAAGAGATCTACGACATTGTCTCTCCTCACATCCGCGACGTTATATCTCTTCGTGAGGCGGACGGTTCTTTCGAGATGGAGAGGGCCTCTCTCGGCTATCTTGCCCTGTACGGACTCCTGACCGTGGACGAGTTCTACGAGAAGATGCTGGAATACAATGAATGGGCTGGCCGCTGGGATGTGGAATCTTTCACAACCATGCTTGTCCAAAGCCCCGTGTTCAAACTTTGCAGGATTGACTTGGAAGGAGAGTTATATGTCTGTGCCCCAGGTATTTACGAGCCGGCAACGATCCTTTCCGGCAGGAAGGAATACCCCGATCTCGGCGGACTTCGCTCTTTCACTCCTGAGGAGGCGATTCAGGCCGGAACGGGAGCTCCGGAGTTTGTTTTCGGACTCGGTTCCCCTGAAGGCGAAAGGCTTGTTGAGATGCTTCTCAATCTGGGTTATTCCGGAAAGGAACTTGTCCTTGAAGAACACGACATCTGGATGAATTCGCAGATGATCTGGGGCGATGATGCCACGGAGGACATATTCGGATGCGTCTCCGAAAAGCAGGATGACATAGAGACCTTCGAGGACTATAATGATTGCATGGAGATTGTTGCCGCCTACGCCAACAGCCTTCCCAAATGGCTTCTTCTCGGACATTCATCCAACGAGGCCAATTGCTTGAAAGTCATACTACAAAGCGAGGACGATTCCATGATGGACCTCATACGGAAGAATCCCTACATGAGCCTTTATGTGCCTCCGGCCATGATGGATGAGCCCTGTCCTTGCGGCAGCGGCCTATCATATCGCCTTTGTCACGGGCGGAATCTCAGTTAGACGTTTTTTTCAGAAGAATCTTTCAACAGACCGGGACGGAGAAGTCTCGTACGTTCGAGAGCCTGTTCGTCCTGCCAGGCTTGGATCAATTTCGGATTACCGCTCAGGAGCACATCGGGCACTTTCCAGCCCTTGTAGTCAGCCGGTCTGGTGTAAACAGGAGGGGAGAGAAGACCGTCCTGGAAACTGTCGCTGAGGGCCGAGGTCTCATCCGTCAGCGCTCCGGGAATAAGCCTTACTATCGAATCCGCGAGCAGCGCGGCGGGAATCTCTCCTCCGCTGACGACATAATCTCCGACCGAGATTTCCCTTGTGACCAGGTGTTCCCTTATCCGGTGGTCGATGCCTTTGTAGTGGCCGCAAAGGAGGATGATGTTCTCCTTGAGAGAGAGCTCGTTGGAGATCGCCTGGGTCAATATCTCACCATCGGGGGAGAGGTAAATCACCTCATCATATTCCCTTTCCGACTTCAACTCGGAGATCATCTTATCAACCGGCTCCACCATCATGACCATCCCGGCGTCGCCGCCGTAACAATAATCATCGACATTGGCACGTGGGCCGATGCCATATTTCCTCAGGTTGTGGACATGGATCTCGACAAGGCCTTTTTTTATGGCCCTGCCCACTATAGAGTGCCCCAGAGGGCTTTCCAGAAGTTCGGGTACTACTGTAAGGATGTCAATGCGCATGGATCAAAACTCTCGTGAACGCGAAAATAACTTTTTTATTTGTTTTTTTTGAGTATATTTGTAAAATGCTGACTATGGCATGAATGTGTGTAACTCTAAATTATTGAAGTATGAGTGAAGATTTTGTTCCTGAGGTGAACAAGACCCCAGATGTAGAAGAGACCAAGAGTCCTCTTGAGACAATCGTTGAAAATGTTTCTGAGCTTGCCTCGAAGGCTAGTGACCTGTTGGGTGACGCCGTTTCCGAAGTCGCCTCGGGAGTTAAGGAGACGTTCAAGGATACTGTAGAGGCGGTGAAGGACGCTGTGTCTAAAACCGATGACAAGGTCGAGGAAGTTGTTGAAGAGGCTGTTGAGGAAGTCGTTGAGGAAGAGGAGGATAAGGATGAGACAGCCGTGGAGAATGTCGATCTTGGCAGCTTGACGCTTGCCGAGTTGTCTGACATGTTCGACAAGCTTTCGCAGGATGAGAACAGGATGAAAAGATATAAGGAGGCCGAGGCCATCAAGTCCGCTTTCTACAGGCGGCTCTCCAAGGAGAAGGCCGAGGCTGGGTTGGGTTCAAAGGTCGATGAGCCTTCCTCCAGGGAGGACGTGATCGAGGATGTTACTCCGGCTCCTCAGACAGAGGAGGCCAAGGACAATCCTTTCGAGGCCATCGAGACCGCCTTCAAGGGTGTCTATGCCAACTACAAGCGCGAGCGTGCGGAGTACAACCGCCAGCAGGATGCCCAGAGGGAGGATAATTTCCTGGCCAAACAGGCTGTTATTGAGGATCTTAAGGCCCTCGTTGAGAAGCAGGAAGATGTCAGTTCGACCTTCCCCGCTTTCCGTGAGCTTCAGAACCGCTGGAGAAGTATCGGCCCTGTCCCTGCCACCAAGTTCCGTGACCTTAACGACACTTATCAGTTCTACGTCGAGAGGTTCTACGACATGGTGAAGATCAACAGGGACCTGAGGGATCTTGATTTCAAGAAGAATCTTGAGGCGAAGCTGGAGTTCTGCGAGGCCGCGGAGAAGCTTGCTGAGGATGATAATGTGGTGGATGCTTTCCGTGAGCTCCAGAAACTGCATGAGCAGTGGAAGGAGTATGGTCCGGTGGCCAAAGAGTATAGGGATTCCATCTGGGAGCGCTTCAAGGCCGCTACCGCTGTGATCAACAGGAAATATCAGGCCCATTTCGAGGGTCAGAAAGAGAAGCAGCAGGAGAACCTTGAGGAGAAGACCAAGCTCTGCGAGCAGGTTGAGGCCATTGCCGAGAAAGAGGTTAAATCTTCAGGCGAGTGGAACCAGCTTTCTTCCGAGATCGAGGAGATCCAGAAGAAGTGGAGGACCATCGGTTTCGCCACCAAGAAGGAGAACCAGAAGGTGTACGACCGTTTCCGCGCCGCCTGCGACAAGTTCTTCGCCCGCAAGAGGGAGTATTATTCCCAATTCAAGGACTCTATGAACGAGAACATGGAGAAGAAACTCTCTATCATCGAAAGGGCTGAGGCCTTGAAGGACAGCAAAGAGTGGAAGAAGACCACGGAGGCTATAATCGCCCTCCAGAAGGAGTGGAAAGAGATCGGAGCCGTTCCTCGCAAGAAGTCAGAGCAGTTGTGGAAGAGGTTCCGCGCCGCCTGTGACGCCTTTTTCGCCGAGCGTGACAAGAACTCCAAGCCGGAGAACGACTACTACGGCAACCTCAGGGCGAAGAAAGCCCTGATCGAGGAGATCAATGCCTATGAGTCCAAGGGCGCTGAGGCCGATCAGGCCGCCGCGCATGATTTCGCCGAGAGGTGGAGGAATATAGGTTTTGTTCCTTACAAGGAGAAAGAGAGCATTCAGAAAGCATATTCAGATGCCATCCAGGCCAAGTTCCCGGATTACTCTCCGAGAGGGCCCAGGTCTGCCAGCCGCGGTTCAGCGCCTTCCAGGAAGCCTGTCAGCGAGAAGGATCGCCTTGTCCAGGAATACAACAAACTCCAGCAGGACATCGTGACTTACGAGAACAACATCGGCTTCTTCTCCGCATCCAAGAACTCCGAGCCTCTCATCCAGCAGATGCAGGAGCGCATCGATGCCGCCAAGCGTGAGCTTAAGGAGCTCGAGGCCAAGATATTGAAGGTTCAGGAAGGGGAGGAAGAGAAGTAAGGAATGGATAAGAATTCAGTCATCGGTCTTGTCCTGATGGGATTACTCCTCTTCGGGTTCACATTCTATCAGAACAAGCAATACAAGAAACAGCAGGCTTATCAAGCCCGTTTGGACTCTATCGCCGCCGTTGATCGCTTCAGAGCGGATTCCGCCGCCGCTGCGCAGGCCCTGCGGGACTCTTCCCGTCTTGGGCAGGTCCAGGGATCCGGAGAATTCGTCCAAGGATCTGAGGTTTTGGAGCAGGGCGCTTCGGCACCTGTCTACAAGGACTCTCTTCTCGAGGCCGCGCACTCGGGCGAGGGGGAGATCGTGACCCTCTCCAACGACAAGTTTGAGGTTGCCTTCACGACCAAGGGCGCGCAGCCCTATTCCGCTAATATTAAGGACTATAAGACTTATGAGGGCGAGGACCTTTATCTCTTCAAGCCGGGCGACAGCCATCTTGGCGTGCAGATTTATGCCGGAGAGATGATCAACACCTCGGAGTTCAATTTCTCCATTGTTGAGAAGACTGACACGTCCGTGGTCATGCGTCTCCCGTTCGCCGGCGGAGGTTACATTGAGCAGCGGTATTCCATCAAGGAAGGGGAGTACATAGTGAATAACTCCCTCTCATTCATCGGGATGGAGTCTGTTATCCCGAAGAATGTGTTCTCCTACGATCTGGATTACTTCATGACCATCCCCAGGATGGAGAAGGGCTATAAGAACGAGACCCAGTATTCCAAACTGAACTGGTATTTCTCCGGTGAAAAGAAGCCGGAGACCATTGGCCGCGCTCGTTCCGCCTCCAAGAGAGTGGATAACAAGGTCGCGTGGTTCGCTTTTCAGCAGCAGTTCTTCTCTGCTATTTTCAGGGCTCCGAAGGAATATTCCTCAGCTGAGTTTGACATCAAATTCTTGCCGGAAGATGATCTGAGCCACAATCTCATGACCTGTCAGGCGAGGATGCGAGGTGATTTCCAACCCGGTCAGAGAGAAACTGTTATTCCCTTCGAGTTCTACTTCGGTCCCAATCACTACAAGACTCTTAAGTCTTACGACCACAAGTATGAGAAGATCATCCCCTTGGGTGGTAGCGTTGTCGGCCTGTTCACTAAGTATGTGATTATCCCCACATTCGACTTCCTCAGGAAGTTCATCTCCAACTTCGGTATCATCATCCTGATCATGACGCTGCTCATCAAGTTGGTCGTGCTTCCTTTTGCTTTCAAGACTTATTCTTCTTCCGCCAAGATGCAGGCCATCAAGCCGGAGATCGACAAGTTGAACGCGAAATTCCCCAAGCAGGAGGATGCGATGAAGAAGCAGCAGGCGCAGATGGATCTTTACAGGAGGGCCGGAATAAGCCCTATGGGAGGATGTCTGCCGATGTTGCTCCAGTTCCCGATCCTGTGGGCGATGTTCCGCTTCTTCCCGGCTTCTATTGAGCTTCGTCAGCAGCCTTTCCTTTGGGCTGAGGACTTGAGCGCATACGATTCTGTTATCGACTTTGGGACAAGGGTTCCTTTGCTCGGAGACCACATCTCCCTGTTCGCTCTTCTGATGGCTATCTCGATGTTCTTCTATTCGAAGTTAACAACGGCCTCCCAGCCGGGCAGTGATGATCCTCAGATGGCCTCAATGAGGTTCATGAGCGTCTGGATGATGCCTATCATGATGTATTTCATCTGTAACAGCCTGTCTTCCGGTTTGAGTTACTACTACCTCCTCTCCAACCTTATCACAATGTTGGAGACCTGGGTCATTAAGAAGTGGTTCGTCAATCCGGAGGAGATCCAGGCGAAACTGAAGGCTACGGAAGGCAAGAAGCAGCCAAAGAGCAAATGGCAGCAGCGCCTTGAGGAAGCTCAGAAGATGCAGGCTCAGATGCAAAGAGAGCAGGCTAAAAAGAATGGTAGAAGATAATCTCAAACGCATTTTGAAGGAACTGCCACCAGAAGTGAAACTGGTGGCAGTTTCCAAATTTCACCCTTCAGAGGACATTTTGGCGGCTTATTCAGCCGGCCAGCGGCGCTTTGGGGAAAACCGGCCGCAAGAGTTCGCGGCTAAGGCCGCCGCATTGCCTTCCGACATCGAGTGGCATTTTATAGGCCATCTCCAGACCAATAAGCTGAAGATGGTTCTGCCCTACGCTTCTATTGTGGAATCCATTGATTCAAAGCGTCTTCTGGACGCTGTTGAGAAGTGGGGAGGCGATCATGACAAGGTTATCGATGTGCTCCTCGAACTCCATCTTGGCGCGGAGGAGACCAAGGGCGGTTTCACTGAGGAGAAAATCAAAGACATCCTTTCGGTGGGGTTATCGTACCCACATGTGCGTTTCAGGGGCCTGATGGGCATGGCTACCAATACTGACGACATCTCCATTGTCGAGGCTGATTTCGCCAGGATTGAAGCCTTCAAGAAACATCTGGATGAGAGGTATAACCTTCCGGTCTTCAACGAGCTATCCATCGGAATGTCTCATGACTGGCCTATCGCTGTCCGGCACGGGGCCACGATAGTCCGCATCGGTACAGCGATCTTCGGGGATAGGCCAAAACTTGGCTCTCTTTAGAGTATAAGCACATTCGTTCTTCCGATAGTAATATTCCCATAGGTGAAGGTCAATGAGCAATTTCCTTTAGACTTGACATTGAAGTTGACAACATAACCACCACGGCCACTGCCGAGATTTGTTACACTTGTTTTCTTGGACATCACGTCGTTGCTTGGAGTCCCCTCAAAATTGTTGAATGCGGTTGTGAAGCTACCACTACCCGTTAACATTTGTACATCCTTCTTGTCAAATTTGTCGTACAATGTGAAACTGAGTGTATTCCTCTCCCCGTCTTTGTAAGTATAATAGATGGTGGAAGGAAGCGCACTCCCTCCATAATGCACTTCAAGCGCATGGATAATACTAAATGTGAGAGTCTTGATAGTTGCTCCTTTATACTTGAAAGTCATGGTAGCGGAACCTACCCCTTTGGCCCAGCAAATCTTATAATCGGGTCCAGTTCCAGCATATTTAATCACGCTGGCATTATTGGAGATCACTTCGAATTTATTGGCATCAGCATTGGTCGCCATA
>OMQO01000108.1 GCA_900313275.1 uncultured Bacteroidales bacterium | reverse complement strand
CGCTCCAGAATAGGCGCCACGGAACGGGATCGACAGCGACTCGGAACGGCCGATCATCACAGCCAGGTTGTCGCCGAAGGTGCCAGCCACTCCCACCTGAACGTCAGGGTAAGTCACCGTGATCTGGGCCGTGCGGGAGATACCGTCTGGCTCGGCGTAGGTAGCCCCCGTGCTGTAAGGATACAGACCCCACACATAGTCCTTCGAGTCATCGTCGTCATTGCTGCTTCCGGTGATAGACGCTATGTAGCCCTTGAACTTCACGATGGGCTCAGGGGTGGTGTTCATCGAGGTGAACTCGGCCTCCTCACCGGCGCTGAAGACCTTGATCTTGTCCCCGGGAGACCAGTAATTCTTCTTCTCGCCCTCATTGTAAACAGTCCTGGTCTGGTCGGACGCATCGGAAATGCTGGCCGTGATAATCACTTCACGGAGCTCTTTCCGCAGGCCATCAGGCTCTTGAACATCAATGTCTTGAATTTGACATCCAGCCATCACGACAAGTGTGGCAAGAGGGAAAACCCTCATGAAGAGAGATGCTAGTTTTCTCATAATCCTGTCAGTTTTAATGTTATACAATATCAACTTGCAATATAATTATTTTCTTTCAGAAAATCAAGAGATTAGAATAAAAAACGAGCGCCCGGTCACTAGGATGGGACGCTCGAAAGTTCTATGGGATAATCCGGTTTGTTACAGGTACATGTTGAGTATTGTCTCGTACAGTTCCTGTTTGCCGCTCTTTTGAGCCGGCTCGTCATGGGTCTTGGCGTAGTCAACAAGCTCCTCAAGGCTCATCTCACCATCCTCGAAACGCTTGCCTTCCCCTGAATCAAAAGAAGAATAACGCTCTTTGACCATGCCAGGGATGGGAGATTTCTGGACTATCTCAGCGGCGGCGAGCAAAGCCCTTGCCATTGCATCCATTCCACAGATGTGGGCGATGAATATGTCTTCCGGATCGGTGGAGTTACGGCGAAGCTTCGCGTCGAAGTTGGAACCACCGTTGCCCAGACCTCCGTTCCTGATTATCTGGAGCATAGCCTGTGTCAAGTCGAACAGGTCAACAGGGAACTGGTCGGTGTCCCAACCGTTCTGGTAGTCGCCCCTGTTGGCATCGATCGAGCCGAGAAGACCATTGTCCACGGCTACAGCCAACTCATGCTCGAAAGTGTGGCCAGCCAGAGTGGCGTGGTTGACCTCGATGTTGACCTTGAAGTCCTTGTCCAACCCATGTGCGCGAAGGAAGCCGATCACTGTCTCCGTGTCCACATCGTACTGATGCTTAGTAGGTTCCATGGGTTTAGGCTCAATCAGGAAAGTTCCAGTGAAACCGTGGGCGCGAGCATAGTCGCGAGCAGCCTTGAGCATATTGGCGAGATGGTCTTTCTCCCTTTGCATCTGTGTGTTCAGGAGAGAAGTGTAACCCTCGCGGCCGCCCCAGAAAACATAGTTGGTTCCGCCCAACTTGATAGTGGCGTCGATGGCGTTCTTGATCTGCACCGCGGCGCGGGCGACAACACCGAACTCAGGATTGGTGGCGGCTCCGTTCATATACCTCTTGTGACCGAAAACATTAGCGGTGCCCCAAAGGAGCTTGATGCCGCTGGCCTTCATCTTCTCGAGGGCATAGTCGGTGATCACCTTCATCCTCTCCTCATATTCAGCGATAGTCGGAGCTTCCTCTACGAGATCCACATCATGGAAGCAGAAGTATTTGATACCCAGCTTCTCCATGATCTCAAACCCGGCATCCATCTTATCCTTTGCCCTTTGGATCGGGCAATCAGCCTCATCCCATGCATATGAGCGAGTCTGGCCGCCGAACTGGTCTCCGCTGGCCTGGCCGAGAGTGTGCCACCAAGCCATGGCGAATTTCAGCCAGTCCTCCATCCTCTTGCCGAGGACGACGCGGTCGGGTTCATAATAGTGGAATGCCAGGGGGTTCTTGCCCTCAGGACCCTCGAAGGGGATCTTTCCGATTTGCGGGAAATATTCTTTCATAATCGTAACTGATTTTATATGTGTAAATTATCTTTCCAAATTGAATATGCCTCAAGATACGGCGAAGAGTCAGCGGCAGGCTCGATGACGGCAAGGCGCTCCAAGGTCGAGAAGGCCTCGTTGTGATCTTTATATATGCCCGCGCCAATTCCGGCTCCCTTGGCGGCTCCGGCCGCGCCATCGGTGTCGAGAAGTTCGATGGCAGCGCCCGTCACGGAAGCGAGAGTGTCCCTGAATATTGGACTAAGGAACATGTTCGCCCGCCCCGCGCGGATCACGCCCACCTTCATTCCCATCTCCTCCATAATGTCAATACCGTACTTGAAGGAGAACACAATGCCCTCCTGCGTGGCCCTGAGAAGGTGTTTCCAGGTGTGGACGTTGAAGTTGAGCCCGAAGACTCCGAAACCGGTCTCCTTATTGCCCAGCATTCTCTCCGCACCGTTACCGAAAGGATAGACACCCACTCCACCGGACCCAACAGGGACCTCTTCGGCGGCGGCGTTCATCTCGTCATACATCATCCCCCGAGGAACGACATTTCTCCTCACCCAAGCGTTGGCTATTCCGGTACCATTGACGCAGAGAAGGATTCCCAACCTTGGTTCCTCGGATGTGTGGTTGACATGGGCGAATGTGTTGACCCTCGAAAGAGGATCATAATCGACCTTGCCGCTCACTCCATAAACAACCCCGGAGGTACCTGCCGTAGCGGCTATATCTCCTGGCTCAAACGCATTGAGAGACAATGCGTTATTAGGTTGGTCTCCTGCCCTGTAAGTGACCGGGATACCTTCTTGCAAACCAAGTTCCTGAGCGGCTTGGAAGCTGAGCCTTCCTTGTTCTGAGAATGTCGGACAAATCTCCGGAAGAACCCCTTCGTCAAACCCGAACCAATCCATCAGGAAAGAGGCCGGGCGGTTCTCTTTGAAATCCCAGAACATGCCTTCGGAGAGTCCGCTCACGGTCGTGCGTATCTTTCCCGTCAGCCTGAAAGCGATGTAGTCTCCTGGAAGCATGATCTTGTCTATGCGGTCGAATATCTCCGGCTCGTTTTCCTTGACCCAAGCCAGTTTGGCAGCCGTGAAATTACCCGGGGAATTAAGAAGATGCCCAAGACATTTCTCACTTCCAAGCGCCTGGAAGGCAGCATCCCCATACGGGACAGCCCTCGAATCGCACCAGATGATGGAATGACGGAGAAGTTTGCCGTCCTTATCAACGCAGACCAAGCCATGCATCTGATAGGATATTCCTATCGCCGCGATGGATGGCCGGCCCTTCGACAAGCTCAGGGACTGGGAGAGGACATCGGCGGTGGCGAGCTTCAGATTCTCCCACCAACTCTCAGGATCCTGCTCAGCCCATCCTGCTTTAAGGGATATTATAGTGTTCTCATGCTTCGGATAAAAGGCACTGGCGACACATTTGCCACTCTCCACCTCAACCAGACTCGCCTTGACCGACGAGCTTCCAACGTCGTAACCTAAAAGATACATTATTCCTTAATTCTTCTTATGAACTCATCCATTCCTTTAGTCGCGACCTCCCGGATGTGCGTAATCTTTGGATCGTAAATCGCCACATCCTCAGGATCAATAAGATAGACTGGCGTGTTGTTCTTCGCGTAACGGTATAACCCGGCAGCTGGATAGACATTGAGGGAGGTGCCGACTATCAGCATGATGTCAGCGTCGGCGACCACATCAATCGCTTTCTCGATGTTCGGCACAGCCTCACCGAAAAAGACGATATGCGGCCTGAGCTGGCTTCCATTGGGGGCCAGATCTCCCAGACAGACAGGCTCATAACCCACATCAATAACTTCCTTCTCCGAATAGGTCCTGTCGTAAACCCCATCCTCGGGACGGACTTTGGTTGCCTCACCATGGAGGTGGATCACCCTGGTACTCCCGGCACGCTCATGGAGGTTATCCACATTCTGGGTGATGACGGTGACTTCATAGTCTTTCTCCAGACCGGCTATAGCGAGGTGGGCGGCGTTAGGCTTCGATTTGGATAACTGAGCGCGTAGCTGGTTATAGAACCCGAGCACAAGCTCCCGGTTCCTGTACCATCCCTCGATGGAGGCAACCTCCTGAGGATCGTACTCTCCCCAAAGGCCTCCCGACCCGCGGAATGTGGCGAGTCCGCTCTCGGCGCTGACTCCAGCACCGGTCAACACGGCTATCTTCTTTTTCGGCATATCCTTGATTATTAGTTTTTTAGATTGGTTCAAAATGGCATCATGGGTTCTTGAAATAAGAATTCTTGAGCCAATATTCAAACAAAGGATCGAAGATCACGGGGCGCTCATCGTCCCCCTCAAATGTAAGGATCTCCTTTTTCATCAAGGCATCCTTCAGGCGGCGCACATTCGCCGAAGAGTTCAAGGAGTACTTCCGGATGACCTCGGCGGTGCTGAACTTGGTGTAGCCATCTATGATGGCCTTAAGCAGGCTGACTTGGAAGGTAGTCAGATCATTCATTGTGGCGATGAACCTCCCCCTATGGATGGACAGTATCGTGTCAAGCGCCTCCAGAAGCACAGGCTCCATAATATAGCCCTTGGACAGGGAGTCGCAAATGGAAGTGAAATGATTGATATAGAACAGGTTGCACTTAAATAGACGGCAAGCGCCTCCTATCAGGTCACGATCAATGACCTTACCGCTGGCGAGGAAGCCTTTAATGATGTGCTCAACTATCTCCCGCTCATCAACCTTGCTGAGCCGCAGGCGCTCCACCTTACGGTAGAAGAAATGGCGCCTGACGAAGATGTCCTGCATGGCATTGTACATCGAACCCAGGAATATGAAAGAGAAAAGACGGTTGCCGGCATGCCTCGCCTCATCGATAACAGACTCCATCAGCCTGAAAATCTTCTCTCCATCCTCGGTCAGGTCAATATTCTGGAACTCGTCGATTATCAACAACATCCTCTCTCCTCTCTCCTCCGCCAGGCGATAAGGCAGCCGAAGGACAGCCTTGTAGTCATCATCGTCAAGATCCCAATTGGTGGAGAGGATTGTGTCCGAACTGGAATAGGCGGTCTGGTCGAAAACGAAATGGGTTCCGCTCAGATGCCTGGACACAATTTGGGCATATTCCGACGGAGTGGAAGCCACCAGACGGATGACAGCTGACCCGAAACGCTTGATCAGGGCTTCATTCGAGCGGATGTCCAACGCTGAGATCTCCCCAGTGACGAACCTTGCTCCCGAGACCCTCATACGGGTGAGTATCTGATGCACGATGGATTTCTTTCCTGCCCCCAGGGGCTCCCAGAGCACGACATTCTCCCCTTGAGAGAGAAGGTTGGAAAGAATGGCGCAGTCCTCCTTGCGGCCTATAAAATGCTGGCCTGTCACATATTTGTTGTACAAAAACGGGCTGTCCATTGAAATAACATTTTTGTTTTGACAAAATTAAGAAAATTTTCATATCTTTGCACCCGCTTTTGATAAAAAGGAGGTGGTAAATTAGTTATGATCATAGTTCCCATAAAGGAAGGCGAGAACATCGAAAGGGCTCTTAAGAAATTCAAGAGGAAATTCGAGAAGACCGGCGCTATCCGTGAGATGCGCGCTCGCAAGAACTTCGAGAAGCCTTCTGTGAAGAAGAGAGCGGCCAGGATGAAAGCCATCTATGTGCAGCACCTCCAGCTCCAGGACGAGCAATAAGAAGATTCAAAGCAGAATTATAAGACAAATCCTCCCGGGTTTGTCTTTTTTGTTTTTATATTTGTAGATGTGAGCGGAAAAGGCAAGCACACGGCCCTCAAGGTCATCCTCTGGTCACTTCTGGGACTGGTGGTGGCGATTTCAGTCGCCATCCAGATTATCCTTAGTCCGAAATTCCTTACCAAGACAGCGAACAAGTATGCCGCTGAATATGTCGATGGGACAATCAACTTCTCCAACATCAAGGCATCCGTATTCAAGAGCTTCCCGAACCTCAATGTGACCGCTGACGGCTTCTCCGTAGTCGGCCTGAACCCGCCCGACACGCTGGCCAGTTTCGATCGTTTGAGCCTCTCAGTCAACTACATGGAGGCACTGAAAGGAAGAATCAAGGTAAGGCACGCTATCTTGGAGCATCCAAGAATATTCCTCCACCAATACGACTCAACAAGAGCCAGTTGGGACATCATCAAGATTCCTTCCAGCGAGGACACATCTTCCTTCTCGCTGCCTCCGATCTCGCTCGGCAAGGTGAGTCTGGAAAAGTCCCCCTACATTGAATACGTCAGCGATCCGGATTCCATATCAGCTGCCGTGAGCTTTGACCAGCTCTCGATCAAGAGCCAGCGGGACCAGTACGATTTCGATCTCAAATCCAGGATATCCCTTGACATGACTCCTACCGGTGAAATGGATCTCCCGGTCGTGATCAAGGCAGGGCTTGTCCCTGATTTCAAGCGGAAGGTATTCTCCGTCAAGGATTTAAAAGCATCGATAGCCATGCTTGACCTCCAAGCCGACGCACTGGTTGACATGTCGGCGGACAGCATATACATCAAGGCAGCCGCTTCCATGGATGATGAGCCGGTAGATGAAGTGACCAAGTATTTCGGGAAGAACTTCCCTTCCCTGAAGAAGTTGGACACAGATGCCAGGCTCTCGTTGGATGCCAGTTGCGACGGATTCTACAACCCGAAAACAGGCAAGCTACCTGAACTTACCGTCCATGCCCTCGTCCCTGATTCCAAGATCGCCTGGAAGGGCTTGGACGAGAAGGGCCGGTTCGATCTGGACGCCACCGCGAGCATCCGGGACGGGATACTTTCAGCCCAAATCCCCGACTTGTGTTTGAAGATAAAAGGAGCGGATGTCGAGCTTAAAGGCTCATCGGAGGATTTGTTGAGCGATGATCCTCTGCTAAAGGTGGACAGCCGCATCCATCTGGTGCTGGACTCATTGATGAGATTCTTGCCGGAAGGTACGGACATCAGAGCGAGAGGCAACTTGGACGGAAACCTGAAAGGCAGTTTCAGGATCTCACAGTTGGATATTTACAATTTCGACAAAATAGGCATCCAAGGGTCCCTCACCAGCCCTGGAATCAGGGTACGGGCTTTCGGGGACACTTTGTCCGCTTTCCTTGGCCGGACCGCCGTGTCACTGGGTCCCCTGTCGAAGACCTCCCCTTCCGACTCATCCTCAAAGCATGTCGGACTGACCGCCTCCGTGGACAGCCTTTCCGCCCAATACGGGCCTTCTACATATTTTAGAGGCAGAGGAATCAGGCTGACTGCACGCAACTCAGAAGAGACGGTGCAAGGTACGAAGAACCGCCATCCACTCACCGGTCGCATCGACATCGCATCATTCGGGATGAGGGATCTTGACTCAACCTTCATCGGGATAAGGGATTCCAAGAACACCTACAAACTATATCAGGCTCCAAAGGATGGTGAAACGAAGCCTTATCTCAACTACTCGCTCAGGGAGGCGGCGTTGACTTTGTCAGCAAGCCCCACCAAACCCATGGAAAGGGCATCTCAAGGGACGAGGCTCGGGTTCCACCGGGACTCCTTGCGCCAAGGCAGGCCCAACCGCCGCGTCCTTGAGAAAGACTTCGAAAAGAAGGACATAAAAATCAGTCTAGGTGAATCCTTCTCCAAATATGTCAAAGAATGGGATGTCGCGGGAACCCTCAAAGTTGGCAGCGGAAAGGTGATCACGCCGTATTTCCCGTTGGAAAACAGCCTGTCCGATCTTGACGGCAAGTTCACCAACAACACGATAGACCTTAACAGCCTGACTCTTCGTTCCGGCTCATCAGACATTTCCGCTCGAGGCTCATTAACAGGCCTCCGGAGAATCCTGTCATCCCGCAGGGGCCTTCTCAATCTCAACCTGAACCTGAGTTCCGCTACTATCGACTTGGACGAGTTGCTGTTAGCTATCGCATCTGGTCAAGGCTATGTTCCTCCGGGAGACAAAGCCTCCCTGGAAGACCTGGATGACGATTCCTACCTTGAGACTGTCCAAGGAGAAGCGGTTGTCGATTCCTCCGCCCTCAGTTCCCTTATAGTGGTTCCGGGGAACCTCATCGCGAAAGTCAGTGTACAAGCCGGTACTATCCGTTATTCCGATCTTGAGACATCATTCGCCTCAACCGACTTGGAAATGAAGGAACGGTGCCTGCAAATATCCAACACCCTGGCGATGACAAACATGGGCGAAGTGTTCATGGAGGGGTTCTACTCAACCCAGACCAAGAAGGACATCACAGCAGGCTTTGACTTGATGTTCTCGAACATCACCGCCGAGAAAGTTATCCAGCTCTTTCCTGCCGTGGACAGCATCATGCCGATGCTGAAGTCTTTTGCGGGTTTGCTGGACTGCGAGATCGCAGCAACGGCATCCATCTGACCTTATCCGAGAGCGAGGGTCTTGACAAACTGCGTAAGACCTTGAGATTCAAAGACAGGGACTCAAGCTATATAGAAAAGATGTCCGTCCGGGGAATAGTCAAGGAGAACCAGTTGGAAGTGTTCCCGTTCATCCTGAAAGTGGACCGCTACACCTTGGCGCTGGATGGACTTCAGGGGTTTGACCAGAACTTCAAATACCACGTGGCGGCGATCAAGTCCCCCATTCCGTTCAGGTTCGGAGTCAACCTCGGAGGCAATTTCGATGACTGGCGATGGAAACTTGGCAAGGCCAAGTTCAAGAGCACGAAGATTCCCCTCTTCGATGAGGAGATCGACGGACTTCGACTCAACTTGGTCAGCTCGATCCACAACATATTTGACCGAGGCATCGAGCATGCGATAAAACGCAACGAAGAGGCCCAGCAAGCTATTGAGGAGAAAAAAGCGGAGGTCGCCTATTCGGCCGATCTGACAGAGGACCTCTCAGAAAAGGAGGTCAAAGAGTTGGAAGCAGCTCAGACAGAATAACTTATCAGAAAGGTTTACCGTGTCCGGATGAGTCGCCACCATCGCTGACTCTACGTAAGTACACCAGCACATAGTGATTGTCATCTACAGTTAATCTGAGTACCAGCTCCTTGGAAGTAAGTTTTTTGATTTCCCAGGTTTCGGAGCCCCATTTATCGGTTACAGTCAGAGAATTACCTTTAACACTGTAGTCATGGACATCGTCATCGGCATCTATCATCTGTCCTGAACTCTTGAAGGTTACATAGGACTCGTCATCTTCTTCATTATCGGTACTCAAAAGTTTACCATTCTCGTAATACTCTTCTTTGATAGTCTGCCACGTGCCGACAATTGAAGACTTACCACCGTCGCCGGACAATGTGTCACAGGAGGCGTATAACAGGCACATCCCCAAAAGAAGGATGGTGGCAAAAAAGATTCTTTTTGTCATCTTGATTATTCGTTAATTGTTCAATTTATGTTGCGAATATATTCATTTTTCAAAAAAAAAAGAGGACAACTTCAGCATGAAGTTGCCCTCTTGTGCGAGTGAAGGGACTCGAACCCATACGCCGTAGCACCAGATCCTAAGTCTGGCTTGTCTACCAATTCCAACACACTCGCGGACGGGACTGCAAATATAGGCAGTTTTTTGCCAATTTGAAAGAACCTAAATTTTTATTGGTGAGTCTTCTTCCATAAGGGACTGATTGCCCTATAAAACCTGACCCATAATTTGTTCTGTGGCAGGGTCAAGTGACTTTTGAACCATTCACGGGCCTTGAACCACCAGTGCCCGGCATCAGCCGCGATACGGTCAAACATCCTGTCCACCACCGAGGCGATGCGGCAGCAGAATCGTCCGCATTTATACCACTTGAGTTTCCCCTCCCAAGTAAGCACAAGCCAAGCCGCTTTTTCCACGGAATCCTGTCCATCAATTAATAAAACGCCTTGTTCCTGACTTATCTCCAAGTCCTTGTATGGCACAAAAAAGGAAAAAACCACTTCGTGATCCGGGTCAAGAGAAGCCTCCGGCAAATCCATCAAGGAGAGCAATCGTGAGAATTCCCGTTCGGTGACAGACAATCTCCGCCTGTACAGCACCGAATCCACATCCAAAGGAACATCCTGATTTCCAGCCCATTGAATGAGGATATTAGTCCCCACCAACCATCGGACCCCCTCATATGCGGTAAGGTCAGCCACATATCTAGATATCCATCGGTCAAGGAAAAAAGTGTAAGGGAATTTATCCACTTCAACATCCTTGAAGCGACACACCTCGACT